>JBHHYG010000155.1:0-8348 GCA_046757445.1 Acidobacteriota bacterium | reverse complement strand
CGCGCGCCTTGCGCCCGCCCCCTTTCCCACGCCCTCGCGACGCAACCCGTTGAGAAATGCGGGCTAGCTGCTCCTTGGTGAGCCGGCTATTGAGCGGCAGATAGCCGGCCTTGACCACCGTCTCTTGACCTGCTCGGCTGAGGGCAAAGGTGAGGAATTCGCGCACCAGCGGATCCGTGCCCCGTTGTGGAGGCTTGTTGATGTAGACGTAGAGAAACCGCGCTAAAGGGTAGTGACCCGAGTGCACGGTGTCGGGATCGGTGCCGTAGAAGGTCTCGCCCGCTGCCCTGGCCAGTGCCACGGTCTTGACCCCCGAGGTCCTGTAGCCGATGCCGCTGTAGCCGATGCCCGCGAGGTCCTCGGTTACAGCCTGTACCACCGAGGCGGAGCCCGGCTGCTCCTTCACCGTATCTTTGTAGTCGCCGCCGAAGAGGGCATGCTCCTTGAAGTAGCCGTAGGTGCCCGAAGCCGAGTTGCGCCCGTAGAGGCTGATCGGCCGTCTCGCCCACGCACCCTTCAGGCCCACCTCTCCCCAGATGGTGATATCGGACCGTATGCCGCCGTTGCGGGTCTTCGAGAAGATAGCGTCGAGCTGCTGCAGCATTAGCTTGTCGATCGGGTTGTCCTTGTGCACGTAGACAGCCAGGGCATCGATGGCGACGTTGACGCGGGTCGGCGGGTAGCCGAATCTCTCCTCAAACCGGTCGATCTCGCTGGAGCGCATCACCCGGCTCATGGGGCCGAGCTGCGCCGTGCTCGAGATCAGCGCCGGTGGCGCGGTCGAGGAGCCCTTGCCCTCGATCTGGATGCGGACGTTCGGGTAGGCCTTCTTGAAGCCCTCGGCCCACAGGGTCATCAGGTTGTTGAGGGTGTCGGAGCCGACGGCGCTGAGCGTGCCAGAAATGCCGCTGACCCGTTCGTAGTGGGGGATCTTCGCATCGACGGCGACCGCCTGTGGCGCAGCGGAGGCCGCTGTAGCCAGTAGCAAGATGACGGCCAATGAACTGCTCGTTGTACGGAGGCTGCGCATCATTTGTTGGTTCCTCATGGCCTGTCCCCAGCAGTCTAGGTGGTGCTTGTTAAGGTTCCTTGAAGATAGAGTTAACGGTGCATCAAGAGGGCGCATGGCCTAGAAGTCGATCTGTGCTCGAGCCTGAAAGGCGTAGACGCTGTCGACGCCGTCGAGGCGGGCACGAACGAGGTTGAACATCACCCGTGTCAGTGGGTTCCAGTGCCAGTTGACGCCGGCGGTCAGGTCGTTGAGCTTGCCGCCGGCGATCTTCTTGTCGTTGAGGTCCAGCCTCGAGTAGCGCACCGCCAGCTCCCAGGCGCCGGCGCCGCCACTGCCGTCGAGGAAGTTGGCCTTGGGGTGGACGCGGCCGAATGCAGCTTCCTTGGTTTCATAGTTGCGGTGCTCGCCGGTGAGCCAGTAGCTGGCCATGACATACCAGCCGTTGAAGGCGGGGTCGTCGGCAGTATCGGAGTTGACGGCGGCACGCGTGTACTCCCCCTGTGCGGAGAAGGGCCCGATAACGGTGGCAACCTCGGCGTTGAAGATGTGGGCCGAATCGGCCGGGAACTTGCCGGTGTCGACAAAGCGCGGCGCCAGGTGCACCTCGGGTCGCTGGCGGAAGCGCAGGGTGCCGTCGTTATCGACGTTCTTGAAGGTGAAGGCACCACCGAGGTGCAGGAGTCTGTGGCCGTCGCTGCCGTAGATCGGCGTGCCCGCAAATCTGCCGGTGAGGTTGTACTTGTCGGCGAGGGAGTCACCGAAGCTGTCGGTCTCGCGGAAAACGCCGAAGCCGTAGCTGGCCCTCTCGCCGGCGACCTTGCCGTGCACCATGATGCCGGAGTTGCGGGAGGGAGCGAAGACGTTGGTCAGGGCCCTTTCCGTGAAGGTGATGAACTTGCTGCTAGTCAGCTCCTCGAGGCTGAAGGGTTCCTTGAAGTGGCCGACACGCACGTTCGCCGGCAGCCCTCGGGTGCCAATGTAGACGTCCTTGGGGTTGGCGTCTCCGCCGGCGAAGTCGTACTGGATCTTGAACTCGACGCCCTTGTAGATATAGCCGGAGACAAACAGGCGGGCGCGGCGGATCTCGCTGCCGTCTTGCAAGTTGCCGACTTCGCCCTCGAGGGCATCGCTGCCGCCAAGGAAGGCGTAGTCGTTCATGATACGGCCGCCGATGTGGACCCGGTGATTGCCATCGAGGGTCTCCAGGTAGAGTCCCTCCTTCCAGTAGGCTCGGATCTGTAGCGGCTGGGGCTCGCCGCCGTTGCCTCTCTCGTTCTGCCCCTCGTCGGGCTTTCCCTCCTGGCGTTCGTTGGGCTTGGTTTGCTGCTGTTCGTCCCTCTTGCCCAGCTGCCGCTTTCCGGGCCTTCCGCGTCGCTCTTTCTCGGGTCGATGCCGATCCTGCTTGGCCCGCTTCTTCTCGCCGGCATCGTCCTGGTCACTCTTGCCGGGTTTCTGCGGCTTCTGCGAGTAGCGTCCGAGGCCGTCGTGCAGTGTTCTCCAGCTCGAGGTGTGCAAAGGATTGGCGGCGGAGGAGCCGGCCAGCAGCATCGCCGCTGCCGCCAAGATCGCTGCGTTAGAAAATGTCTTCACGGCGGTCCTCCCGCGTGGCCGGTCAGCCCTCTTATCATGGTCTCTTTGGCAAGACCGTCGGCACCGTTGCCGTCGCGGTTCTTGCCGCGTCATCTGCAGGGTAGAAGGCAGATGTAAAGCGCTTGTAAAGGACGGGTGAAATGAAGATGAAAGAGGGCAGCGAGATAGACTGCCGCGGCCTCTCAGGAGGCCAACGGAAGCAGCACGGTGAAACGGCTGCCCTTGCCGAGCTCGCTCTCCACGTGCACCTGACCGCCCATTTTCTGCACCAGGTGTTTGACGATGGCCAGGCCTAGCCCGGTGCCGCCAACTTCGCGGGATCGTGCGCTGTCGGCCCGGTAGAAGCGCTCGAAGATCCGATCGAGGCTGTCGGCGGGGATGCCGCAGCCGGTATCTTCGATCAGAAGCCCGCCGCGATCCGAATCGACGAAGGTGCGAATCGAGATCGTGCCTCCTGCGGGCGTGTAGTTGATGGCATTCTCCAGCAAGTTGTCGAGGATCTGGGCCATCGCCGCTCGGTTGCCCCGTACGGTGACCGCCGCGGTTGGCGGCGGGACAGTGCAGTTGAGCTCCTTCCTTTCCATCGACTCCCGGTGCTGCTGGAGCGCAACCTCGATCAATGGGGGCCATGCCACCTCGGTCAGCTCGAGGATCTCGGCTGGCGACTCGATACGAGCCAAGCTCAGAAGATCGCTCACCAGATTGCCAAGGCGGGTGACTTGATGATCGATCTTGCCGAGAAAGCGAACGTTGTGGTCGTCGTCGTGGAGAGCGCCGGCGAGCAGGGTCTCGACGTAGCCCTGGATCGAGGTCAAAGGTGTCTTCAGATCGTGCGAGACGTTGGCGACGAAATCGGTTCGTATCCGCTCCAGGCGCCTGAGGTTGGTGATGTCGTAGAGCACCAGAACGATGCCCTCTTCCTCCTCGGTCTCGAAAGGTGTCGCGCGGGCATCGAGCACGGTCTCTTCACTGCCGCCGTGCAGCCTGATCTCTTCGCGAGCTGCAGCGTGGCTGTGGTGAGCAGCTGAAAGTAGCTCGGTGAGGCCCGGCACGCGGGTCATCTCCCAGAGCTTGCGGCCATCGGAGTTCTCGCCGAGGTTGAGAAGACGGCGGCCGGCAGCATTGCTGAAGACGATGCGGTCCTCGTGGTCAACGCCAACAACGCCTTCTTGCATGCCTGCCAGCATGGCCCCGAGCTGAGCCCTTTCGTTGGCGAGCGTGGCGATCCTCCGGGTCAACTCGTCAGCGAGGCGGTTGAGGGTATCGCCGAGGGTGCCGATCTCATCGCGCTTGTGAACCCTCACCCTACGGCCGTAGGCGCCGCCGCCGAGGGCCTCGGCCACCTCCGTCATCTCGGCCAGCGGTGCAGTGATCCTGCGCGCCACCACCAAGCCGAGGGCGAGGGCGACGATGATGCCCGCCGCCGCGCCGACAAGGATCGTTTTTCGCAGCGAGGCCAGGCGTGCCTGCAGATCGGCGAGGGGAATGGACACCCGCACCACCCCGAGCAGCTCGTCGCCGTCGCGAACCGCCAGGGCGACGTAGAGCAGCGACTGCTGCAGGGTGCGGCTGAAGCGACGGGAGACGCCGTAGGGCTGCGACAGGGCGGCCACGATCTCCGGTCGGTCGGCGTGGTTTTCCATCACTTGCGGGTTCTCGTCGGAGTCGGCGAGCACCTCGCCGCCGGGGAGAACGAGGGTGAACCGGGTGTTGGTCTCGCGCCCCAGCCGCTCGATCTGCTGCTGGATGTCGACCGCGATCTGCCGCCGGAAGGCCTCGGTGGCGTGCGGGGCTGCGAGGGCGGCCATACTCCTGAGGCCGGCCTCGACGTCGGCCATCATCGAGGCCTGCAGCTGTTGCTGGACGAGAATGCCGATGATCATGGTGGTGGCCAGCACCAGGGCGGCGTAGCCGGCGTACAGCTTCCAGAAGAAGCGAGAGCGGAGCATGTGCCTAGTCTCTGAGCTTGTAGCCAACGCCACGGACGGTGACGATGAGATCGGCGATCTTCTTCATCTTGCGGCGGACGGCGGCGACGTGCACATCGACGTTGCGCTCTGCGATCTGGTAGCCGCCGGCGGTGATGCGGCTGATGAGCTGATCACGGGTGAGCACTCGACCGGGGTTGGCGGCGAGGGCCCGCAGCAGCCGGAACTCGGCCAGCGTCAGCTCCACCAGCTCGCCATCGAGCAACACCTCGTGCCGCGACTGGTCGATGACGATCGGTCCCTGCTCGATCCTTCCCTCTACGGCCGGGGGCCGGTTGGCCTCAGCCCGGCGCAGCACCGACCGTACCCGGGCCACCAGCTCGCGGACCCCGAAGGGCTTGGTGATGTAGTCGTCGGCACCTAGCTCCAGCCCCAGGACGACGTCGCTCTCCTCCCCTTTGGCGGTGACCATGACGACGGGGATGCGGCTCGTCTCCTCCTGCCGTTGCAGCTGGCGGCAGACGTCGAGTCCGGCCATGCCGGGTAGCATCAGGTCGAGCAGAATCAGTGATGGCCGCCGGGTGGCCGCCTCCCTCAGGCCGGTCTCGCCATCTTCGGCGACAAGGACCTCGAAGCCTTCCCGCTCGAGGTTGTATTGCAGCAGTTCCAGGATGTCGGGATCATCCTCGATGATGAGGATCTGGCTCTTGGCCATGCTGTCCCTATGCCTGCGGTCGGGCGAGGGTGAGCCTGGCAGCCTGAGTGCCGCCCTGGCCACTCGCCGTCGGCTGTTCCGATCTTACACGAGGCGTGGCTCAGGCCATGAGCGGCCGAAGCCACCAGCGGCGAGGGGTTGGAGGCATTTCGACGGGGGTCGCTGCTGGCTGGCGCCGATGCTCGCCACCTTGGCGGGCTTCGCGACGTTCATCCTTACGACGTTTGTGTTCTGCGTTGTGCATCCCTGGGCCGGCAGCCAACCTGTCAGTCCAGGAGTTCAATACGCATCGCCGCGGGGCAGAATGGCATATACATGGAGCACCCTGGACTCCCGATCGGGTGTCAGAAGAACTCGCCAGCCCCCGACCCTGACCCTGTAGTCCCCTTTGAGCTTTCCCGTCAGCGGTCGCACACGCGGGTGGAGCAGCGGCTGCTCCGCATCTTCTAGGTTGAGCAGGGTTTCCTTGATCCGTCGGCGAGTGGTTCTGTCGAGCTTGAGGTACTGCTTCTCAGCCGATGGCTTGACCTCAATCCGCCAGCTCATCGAGCGTTTTGCCCTTGACGCCCTTGTCCACTTCTTCCTTCCCGCGAGCGATGATGTCGACCCACTCGGGCCTGGAAAGAAGATCCAGCGTTTCCTGGTGCCGCTCGATGTACTCGTCGATGAGTTCGGAGAGGATCTCCTTCATCTCGGTCTTCTCGATCCCGGCGATGATCCTCAGGATGTCTCTCTTTTCCGCCGGGATTCTCACGGTTGCCGTCGCCATCGCGCGCCTCCTTCTGTCCACTGGTAGCCTACGCTACAAAGCGCCTGGTGTCAACGGCGATGATGGCCCCTCCCCCTGATTGGCGGCGCCTTTGCCCTCCTCGACCATAGGGGTTGACAGGCTCCGGCTCCTCTGCCTACTGTCATATGACAGTATGACAGTGGGCGATGGAGGGCATTGGCGACGACAAGCGGCCGCGTGGGGGCCACGCCGCCGTTGACCTGAACGGAGCATCAGGTGGAGCTGAGGATCGATCCAGCCAGCGCCATTCCCATCTACGCGCAGGTCGTCGAGCAGATCCGCACGCTTGTGGCCCTGCGTGCTCTGCGGCCCGGTGACAGGCTGCCGTCGGTGCGTGAGCTGGCGGCCTCGCTGCGAATCAATCGCAACACCGCCGCCAAGGCCTACCAGATCCTCGAGTCCAACGGCGCCCTCGAGACCCGGGCCGGCCGGGGCACCTTCGTAGCCGGTGGCGTGCCGCCGTGGTCGCGCGACGAGCGACTCCGCCGCCTCGAGCACAGCCTCAACCGGGCGCTGGTGGAGGCCTTTCACCTGGAGATTCCGTTCGAGGAGGTGTCGAAGATTCTCGACCGGCTCATCGATGCCTTCACCAAGGGCGACAAGATGGGTCGGAAAGCGTGAGCGAGGAGGATCTCATGAGCCCGCAGGGCATCGTCATCGAAAACTTCAGCAAGCGTTTCGGCAAGCTCGTTGCCGTCGATCACCTGTCGCTGGAGGTCCCTAAGGGCTCGATCTTCGGCCTGCTGGGACAGAACGGCGCCGGCAAGACCACCACCATCCGCACCTTGCTCAACCTCCTGCAGCCCAGCGAGGGCAGGCTGTCGGTGCTGGGCTTGGATTCGAGGGCCGACTCCCTGGAGCTGCGCAAGCGCGTTGGTTACCTACCGGAAGAGCCGACCTACTACTCGTGGATGACGGTCGAAGAGATCGTCGGCTTCAACGCTGCCTTCTACCCCACATGGGATTCTGACCTGGCCGAATCGCTGCTGCAGCAGCTCGGCCTGCCGCGCCGGCGCAAGCTCGGCTCGCTGTCGCGCGGTATGCAGGCGAAGGTGGGACTGGTGATGGCGCTGGGCTCGCGGCCGCAGGTGCTGATTCTCGACGATCCTACCTCGGGCCTCGACGCTGTGGTGCGGCGCGAGTTTCTTGAGGCGATGATCGCCAACGTGCAATCGGAGGGTGGCACGGTCTTCTTCTCCACCCACCTGTTGCACGAGATGGAACGGGTGGCCGACGAGGTGGCGATCCTCCACGAGGGCAAGCTGCGCCTGCGGGGAACGCTGGAGAAGGTCAAGGCCGACTTCAAGAAACTGCGCGCCATCTACCCCAACGTCGTGCCCGGCATCTTTCCTCTGGAGGGCCTGGTACGAGTGCAGCGCAACGCCCACCAGGCGCTGCTGACGGTCTCATGCTACCAGCCCGCTATGGACGAGTCGCTGCGCAGCAGCGGCGCCGAGTCCGTCGAGGTGATCGATCTTTCGCTCGAGGAGATCTTCGTCGAGCTGGTCAAGGGTGATGCGCAGGAACCGATCCATGCCTAGCAGGAAACCTACATGCTGAAGGCCCTGGCCTGGAAGGAGTGGCGCGAGCAGCGACCGCTGATGCTCACCGGAATGGCGCTTTGTGTGGCGATGCCGTTCTTTCTGGCGGCGGGGATGTCGGTGGTAGAAACCCGTCAGGGCTTCCGCGGCCTAGCGGAGATGCTGTCTTTGACGCTGGCGCTCGTCATCTGGCCGCTCTTTGCTGCCGCCGCCGGTGCAACCACGATCTCGACCGAGATCGACGATGGCACCCTTCGCTTTCTCCTTTCCCGTCCGGTCTCGCGTAGGGCCGTGTGGGCAATCAAGGTGCTGATGGCGAGCGTTTCCGCATTCGCTGTCGTTGCCTTCTCTCTGCTGGTGGTTGAAGCCTTCAATTTCTGGGCCTTCGGCGGAGTAGACGTCGAACGCTTCTCGTTGGATCGCGTGCTCCGCCACTTCGGTCCGAGCCCCTTCGATCTAGTCAACGTGGCCAGCGTCAGCTTGCTGCTCTTTGCCTGTGCTGTCTTCTTCTCCACATTTCTGGCAGGTCCGCTGACCGCGGCGGCGGCGGGGCTGGCGCTGTCGTTGACGATTCTGACCGGCATCTTCGTCCTCTGGTCGCGGTTCTCTCTCGTGCCCCGATTCGAGCCCCAGTGGCTGGCGACGGCAATCGCCCTGACCGCGTTGCTGATCTTGATGGCATCACTGGTCCTGTTCGCTCGAGCGGAACTGTTCCGCGCTAGCCTGCATTTCTCAACGGCGGTCGTTGCGAGGGGGCGGAGAGGCGCGCGGC
>JBHHYG010000154.1:0-8355 GCA_046757445.1 Acidobacteriota bacterium | reverse complement strand
ATGGCCCGAAGATGGGATGCGAAAATGGGCAGTTATTTCTGCGCTGGCCCTAAGGGGCCGCGCAGACGCCACAGCGACTGACCGGGCTGTCGGGGGTTGCGGGCGATCAAGGAACCATATTGGCGCAGAAAGGCCTTCATCAGCGACCGCTGATGGGCATCCAGGGCCTGCGGGGTGAGGGTCAGGGCTTCGTCGATCATCAGGTGGGTCGCCCCCCGGCCAGCAAAGAAACGGGCCACCTCGGAGGCTGACGAGGCCGACCGCAGGGCTTCACCCAGGGTGTACTGCTGGAAGATGAAGTCGGCCCGCCAGTCGCACTTCAGCAGATAGCCGAAGTTCCTCATGTTGACCAAGAATACCCGTTGCCCCGGGCCCAGCAGCCGGTTGGCCTGCTGATAGAGCGGATAGCCGCTGACCCTTCTGGTCAGGTACTGATCCCGCGACTCCCGTCCCCGCCAGTAGGGCCAGGGGTCGGTCTCGAGCACTTGACGGACCCCGACCACGAGGTTGGCGATGACCAGGATCACCACCAGCCCGGTCGCCAGCCGCGAGCGCCAGCTCGAGAGCCCGAAGACCAACAGGAAGGAGAGCACCGGCAGGATGGCGATGAGAAAGCGGACCTGCCGGGTGGTGAGCGTCCAGTAGAAGAGGAAGAGCAGAGAAAAGAGGATCGCTCGCCGGACGTTGCGGGGCCGTGGGCGGCGCGCCAGCAGCAAGGGGACGAGCAGGAAAGCCGGCCCGACGACGCCGTCGTAGGCACCGATGTCGTTGAAGCGGGCCTTGAGGAAGACCAACACCGGAGCGAGGAGCACATCCACGCTGGCGCGCTGCGCCGCGGCGCCGAAGTTCGAGAGCCAGGCGAGCAACAGCTGGCTGCGCTTGGCGTCCCAGTTCATGGCCGCATGGAGCTGAAAGAAACCGAGGTCGAACGGGTAGAGCGGCCAACCCGTCACCAGCCAGTTTCGCAGCGGGTACGGCAAGAAGACCAAGAAGGCGACGGCGGCCATGAGCAGGGCGGCCGCCGGCAAGCGATGATCACGGCCCCGCAGCTGCTCCACCAGGGCGACCAGCAACAACATCAGCAGCAACTGCAGGCCGGTGTACTTGGTGGCCCAGGCCCCTCCCGCCATGATCCCCGCCATCACTGCCCAGCGTCGATCCCCATCGTCGAGGAACTCCAACAGTGCGGCCAGGGCGAGAAAGCCGAACAGCGCGAAGTGCAGATCGACGTAGGCCCACGAGGAGATCACCATCACCGAGGGCACCGACAGCAGCAGGGCGGCGGCCAGCAGAGCCAACCCCCGCGACACGTACCGGCGGCAGAAGCCGTACAACGCCCCGGCCAGCAGCAATCCGAAGAGCGCGTGCCAGAGCTTGGCCGCCAGCTCCCCGCCGATGGCCAGCCCATACAGGAACAGCATCTCGCCGAACTGCGGGAAGTAGGCGCGGACGTTGTCGGCAAAGAGTAAGGTGCCACCGCTGTCGAGGATCCTTCCGGGCACCTGCAGGTGATAGGTCAGCTCGTCGATTGCCGTCGGCGGCAGCAGGGCGGCGGCAAGAATCCACAGGGCGTAGGCCACGGCGGCAGCCAGCAACAGCCAGTGCACGCCACCGTGGCCTCGCAGCTGCTGGGCAACCGATCCGATCCGCGGCAAGGGCAAGCGGCGGAGCCCGAGAGCCGCCAGCAGGGCCAGCAGGAGGAAGAGGATCCAGAAGGAAGCGGCCTGCGCCATCCCCACCAAGGCCAGGGCGAAGCAGGTGTAGGAGACGACCAGCAGACCCAGACAGGAGTCCGCCGCCACCTGCAGGGCGACATGGGGGAAGCGCCAGCGGGATCGCGAGCACCATCGTCCGAGGGCCCAAGCTCCGGTGGCGCTCACCACGACCTGCAGCACGGCCAGGCTCGACAGCAGCATCTCTACCCCTCCGGCAAGTTCGCTCCATGATAGTCGAAGCCCCCGGAAGCGGGGCGAGGAAATGGCCTCCGGGTGGCGCGTCCAGGGCAAAAAAATCCCCTCCGCGAGTAGCCCGCATATCTCAACGGCTTGCGTCGCGAGGGCGTGGGCGCAAGGCGCGCGCCGGGAGGGCTCCGGAGGCGTATTTTGACAATACGTCGAGGAGCCCGAGCAAGCGCAACGCAGCGAGCGCGCCCTTTGCCGCGCCCGCAGCAGCAAGCCGTTGAGATTTGCGGGCTAAGAGGGGATGACAAGCAGCGGGGGCGGGCTTCCGGTGAGGGAATCCCGCCCCCTAGGGAGCTGACCAGTGCTTACTGGCCAGTTGGTGCCTGGATGAACTGCCCGTCGGTGAGGGTGATGTCAGGATCGTATGGATCGTTGATCCACGGCACCGGAGGCGCCGGGCCAGCAGCGCCATCGGAGCCGTTGCTGGTGATCGTGTAGGTGTCAGCGCCGGTGGTGTACACGAAGGCGTTGCCCCAGCCATCGTTGACCGGTGTCACCTGCATGTAGGTCGGTACCAAGGCGGTCAGAGCGCTCGGGTACGTGCCCAAGTCAACCCGATAGGTGCCGTTGGCGGTGGCGATGTTGCGCATGTCCGCCATGCTGCGGCGCTGGCGGCCACGGTCCATGGCGTTCATCAGCTGCGGCACAGCGATCGCGGCGATGATCCCGATGATCGCCACCACGATGAGCAACTCGATGAGCGAAAATCCCTTCTCATCCAGTCTGTTGATCATGGCTTTTCAGCCTCCCGGGGCATCCGCCCCTTCGTGGTTTGACCGGGATCACTGCCCCGGCATTCGGTGTAGCGCCGGGTCGATCGCGACCCGCCGCCATGCTTCACTGATTGTCTGCCCCCTAACAGGTCGCAAGTCCCATGCCAACCCAGGCCAGAGTGTCAAAACTGCATTGTTGTACCTTTATAATCATCATTGATCACTAATTGACAGTATGGCCGGCCCATTCGCCACCGTTTCCCGCTCGCGAGCCCCCCACTGCCCGTGCCTGCTGACGCCGAGTGTCACCGGGGATGACACGAATTGTCACTCGCTCGGGAGCCATCTCACCTCCACAAGCCGATAACGGCCTGGCATACAGAGTTTCCGAAGAATCTATAGCGGTTTATCTTGCGTGCTGACAAGTAATTCTATGTGATACAGCTTTATATTGGTCTTTACCGGGCTAGCGCTCTTCGGAGTGCGCCTCGGAGCCCGTCTCCGGGCCCGCCTCGGAGTCCTCTCGGGAGCCGGCGGCCAACCCGTCGCGCAAGTCGAACTTGTGCAGGTAGTAGCGAAACGAGCGGAACGACATGCCCAGCAGCTTCGCGGCCCGCTTCTGCACGCCGCCCGTCTGCTCGAGCGCCTGCAGCATGTAGGCACGCTTCAGCTCCTCCAGGTGATCATCGAGGTCGAGTCCATCGCTCGGCAGCGCCGCTTCCTCCTCCCGGCCCCCGTCAGCGGCCGGGCGCGTGGCCGCCCGCACCGGATCGGGCAAGCTCTCCGGTTGGATGATGTTGGAGCTCTCGAGGGTCATGGCCCGGCGCACGGCGTTCTCGAGCTCACGGACGTTGCCGGGCCAGGCATAGGCCTCGAGCAGTCGCTCCGCTTCCACCGAAAACCCCTCGATGTTCCCCGAGCCATGCTCGCGGGCGGCCTCGAGGAAGTGCTCGGCCAGCAGTGGGATATCCTCGACCCGCTCGCGCAACGGCGGCACATCGACCTCGATGACGTTGAGACGATAGTAGAGATCCTCCCGGAAGCGGCCGCCTTCGACCGCGCCTTGCAGGTCGCAGTTGGTGGCGGCCAGCACCCGCACGCTGACCTCCGCCTCCTTGGTGGCCCCCACCGGTCGGACGCGGTGGTTTTCCAGCACCCGCAGAAGCTTCGGCTGCATCTCCAGCGGCATCTCACCGATCTCATCGAGTAGCAGCGTCCCCCCGGCGGCGGCCACGAACAGCCCCTGCTTGTCACGGTCGGCACCCGTGAAGGCTCCGCGCACATGGCCAAACAGCTCGCTCTCCAGAAGCTGGGGCGGCACGGCGGCGCAGTTGATGGTAATGAACGGCGCCTTCTTGCGCGGCCCGTTGTTGTGGATGGCCCTCGCCACCAGCTCCTTGCCGGTGCCACTCTCGCCGCTGATCAGCACCGTGATGTCGGATTCGGCCACCCGCTGGATGAGGTCGAAGACCTGGCGCATGGTCGGCGAGCGACCCAGCAGCTTGTCGAGACGATGACGGTCGGAGAGCTCCCGGCGTAGATAAAGGTTCTCCTTGCGCAGGGTGCGCCGCTCGATGGCGTGCCCCACGGTAACCTTCAGCTCGTCCACCTCGAAGGGCTTGCCGATGTAGTCGTAGGCACCCAGGCGAAGGGCCTCGACGGCCGTCTCGGTCGAGGTATAGGCGGTCATCAGGATGACCTCGGTCCGGGGCGAGTGCTGACGCACGAAGCGCAACAGCTCGATACCGTCGAGCCCAGGCATGCGGATATCGGATACCACCACCTCGACGGGGTGTGCCTCGATCTCCTTGCGAGCCGCTTCGCCGTCGCTGGCGACCACCACCTCGTAGCCTTCCTGGCGCAAGGCGATGGCGAGCATGTGGCGCATGCTCTGCTCATCGTCCACCACCAGAACGCGACTCATCGAGGGCCTTCTGGCTCACCACCCAACAGTACCAGCTGCGCGTCGATCTCCTCGGCCTCTCGCTCCGGGAAGGTGAGCAGGAAACAGGTTCCCTCGCCGAGCTCCGAATCGACCTCGATGCGCACGCCGTGCTGATCGAGAATCCGGTATACCACCGCCAGGCCGAGGCCGGTGCCGCGGCCACCGGAGACATACGGCTGGAAGAAGGTCTCGATGTCTTCGGATGTCATGCCGGTGCCGTTGTCCTCGAAGGTCACCTCGATCCCCTCCTTGTCGCGCTCCAGCCCGACCTTCAGCCGGCCCCCCTCGGGCATCGCCTGGATGGCGTTGCGGGCGAGATTCCAGAATACCTGCTTGATCTGCGACGGGTCGACGATGGCAACGTAGGCCTCGTCGGCGGCCTCGATGGCGAGCTCATGGTCCGGGCGCAGCTCGCGGCTGTTGCGGAGCAGCGTGAAGGTGTCTTCCACCAGGCCCAGCAAGTTCACCTCAGCGGGCTCGAACGGCCCGGGGCGCGCGTACTCGAGAAACTGGTCGATGGTTTTCGACAACCGATCCGACTCGCGAATGACGATCTCCACCAGCTCCTCGGTCTCGGGCTGGTCGGAGTGCAGGTTGCTGCGATTGAGCAGCTGAAGCGAGCCGGAGATCGATGCCAGCGGGTTGCGGATCTCGTGGGCGATGGAGCCCGCCATCTCACCGAGCACCGACATGCGGTCGCGGACCCGTAGCTCGCGCTCCATGCGCTTGATCTCGGTGAGGTCGCGAAACATGAAGACGTAGACGCTGGTCTCCTCCCCTACCTCGAGGTCAATGGTCTCGAGCCGGGTCACGGTCATGCCGATCGTGCGCCAGCCGGCGCTGGTTCGTAGCGGCCGCACGGTTCGATACATCCTTTGCGCGCGCAGGCGATCGTCGAGCCGCCGGAGCATGTCGGAACTGTCGCCGAAGACCTCCCACACCTTGCGCCCGAGCAGCTCAGGCGCCGTGCGGTCGGTGATCGTTTCGGCCTCGCTATTGAAGGTGACGATGGTGCCCTCGAGGTCGGTGGCCAGCAGACCGCTGCTCATGCCCCCGATGATCCGCTCGTTGAGGCGCCGCAATGCTTCCACCTGCGAGCGGCGGACGCGCAGCTCCCGGCCGGCCAGACGCAGGCGGGTCGACATCGCCGACGACAGCCAGGCCATCCCGTAGGAAACCAGAAGCATCGCGAACAGCCGCAGGTAAAGGTCGGAGGGAGCTACCAGGGTGCTGATATAGCCAGCCTCGAATGCGCCTGCCGGCATCCAGCCGTAACCGATGTAGAAGACCGACAGCCCCACCAGCCCGTAGCCGATGCCCACCAGGGAAGCGACGGCGAAGGCGCCACGGCGCGACAGCATGAGACCCGCGGCCAGCACCGTCAGCAAGTACAAGACCACGAAGGGAGACTGCATCCCGCCCAGGAAGTAGACGAGCAGGGACTCCAGCACCACGTCGAAGGACAGCTGCACGCCGGCGAACGCCCGCCAGACAGTGGCCCCCAGGCGATGGGCGACGGCGAAGGCCAGCGACACGCCGTAGGAGGTGACGATGACCGTGAACAGCGGCCCCAGCGACACCCGCGAGCCGACCAGGAACTGGATGTAGAGGGTCGCCACGAGGATGGCGCTGGCGACGGCGACGCGCAACAGGACCAGCCAGCGCAGCTGGCGTTCGCACTCCTCGGCAACGAGATATTGCTCGTTACTCCTCTGACTCTGGGATGGCTGCCCGGGCATGCGCCCGCTTCCAGCGTCCCGTAGGGACACTAGATCTTGTTGATCAGGTCGAACATCGGCAGGTACATCGAAATGACGATGCCACCGATCACCACACCGAGGAAGACGATCATCACCGGCTCGAGCAGGCTCATCAAGTTCTCCACCGCCGTGTCGACCTCATCTTCGTAAAAGTCGGCGATCTTGCTGAGCATGGTATCGAGGGCGCCGGTCTCTTCACCGACCGAGATCATCTGGGTCACCATGGGTGGGAAAACCCGGGTCATCTCCAGCGGTTTGGCGATCGACTTACCGGCCTCGATGCTGGTGCGGGTTTCCAGAACGGCTTCCTTGACGACGCGGTTGCCCGCCGTCTTGGCGGTGATGTCCAAGCCATCGAGGATGGACACACCGGATGCCACCAGCGTACCCAGCGTTCGGCAGAAGCGAGCCACCGCGATCTTGCGCAGGATCATGCCGAGGACCGGCAACTTCAAGAAGATGCCGTCGATGACCTTTTCCCCGCCGTCGGTCCTGTAATACTGCCGCAAGGCGATGCCGGCAACGATCACGCCGGCGAAGACGAACAAAGAGTAGGCAGCGACGAAATTGGAGGCGGCGACGATGATGCGCGTGGGCAGCGGCAGCTGCGCGCCGAGGCCGGCGAAGAGGCTGGCGAAGGTGGGAATCACCTTCCACAGGATGACGAAGACGACGATCACCGCCACCGAAATGATGATCAGCGGGTAGATCGAGGCCGATCGCACCGCCGCCTTCAACGCCACGGCCTTCTCCAGGTAGGTCGCCAGGCGCCGTAGGATGACGTCGAGAATACCGCCAGCCTCACCCGCTGCCACCATGTTGCTGTAAAGCTCGGTGAACGTCCTGGGGTGCTGGCGCATCGCATCGGCCAGCGTCGAACCGCCCTCGACGTCACGGCACACCTGTGCCAGCGTCTCGCTGAAATCCTTGTCGTCCGACTGTGACGAGAGAATCTCCAAACACTGCACCAGCGGCAGCCCGGCGTCGATCATCACCGAGAACTGTCGCGTGAAGATCGCCACCTTTTGCTGATCGACCTTGCGCTTGAAGAGCTTGAAACCGATTCCTTCTCTCGCCGGAGCGACCTTGGTTACCCGGATCCTCTGCCGGCGCAGCGCCGCCGAGACCGCATCAGCGGTATCCGCCACCATGACACCGTTGGCCGACTGACCGCTACGGTTGACTCCCTCCCATTGAAAGCGTGCCATTCTCTACTGCCCCTGTCGCTTGATCATCTCATAGCCTTGCCCGTCATTTGATCTCCCGAGGTCATGAGCATGCCCGAGCGGCGGAGAAAGCACCCGCCCATGACACTAGCGAGATCGCCTCCTCATCGGTCGCGCCTGTCGATCCCTCGCACCCCGCTGATCATCTTCGCTTCCCCTCACGGCGCCTCGATCGAGCATGGTGAGCAGCTCGCGTTGATCGCTGCTGGCATTGAGGGCGGCATCCCGGGTGATCTTGCCCCGCTGTACGAGACGCACCAGTGATTGGTTGAAGGTCTGCATGCCGTGCTCCGCCTGGCCGGACTGCATGGCCGAGGCGATCTGGTGCACCTTGTCCTCTCGCATCAGGTTGCGGATGGCGGAGTTGGGTATCAAGACCTCGATGGCCAGTCTGCGACCACTGCCCCTGGCCGCCGGCAGCAGCGACTGCGACAAGACAGCCTCGAGAACAAAGGAAAGCTGCGTGCGAATCTGTTGCTGCTGGTCGGCGGGGAAGATGTCGATGATGCGGTTGATGGTCTGGATCGCCGAGTTGGTGTGCAGGGTGCCGAAGGTCAGGTGGCCGGTTTCGGCGAGCTGCAGCGCCAGCTCGGTGCTCTCTCGATCGCGCATCTCTCCGACCAGGACGATGTCGGGGTCCTCGCGCAAGGCCGCTCGCATGGCGCCGACAAACGACTTGGTGTCGGCGTGAAGCTCGCGCTGGTTGACCAGGCAGTTCTTGTGCGGGTGGAGAAACTCGATCGGATCCTC
>JBHHYG010000153.1:0-8395 GCA_046757445.1 Acidobacteriota bacterium | reverse complement strand
CATCGAGCAGTTCAACCTCATGCTGCAACGTGGCGAGGAGGAGCTCGCCGCCAAAGGCGGGGAAGCCGCGCCCGAGCTCAAACCACTACCCTACATCGTGGTCTTCATCGACGAGCTAGCCGACCTCATGATCTTTGCCTCGGCAGTGGTGGAGACGGCGATCACCAGGCTGTCACAGATGGCTCGAGCGGTTGGAATTCACCTGATCATCGCCACCCAAAGACCCTCAGTGGACGTGATCACAGGAACCATCAAGAACAACCTTCCGGCTCGTATCTCGTTCCGAGTCGCCTCCAAGGTCGACTCCCGAGTCATCCTCGACACCCATGGCGCCGAGAATCTCCTCGGCAAGGGCGACATGCTTTTCCTGGCGCCCGGCACATCTCGCCTGGTGCGCGTGCACGGCGCCTACGTCGACGAGAAGGAAGTCAAGAGAGTCGTGGATTGTTGGCGACGGCAAGCCCGGCCCAGCTATGAGCGTGAAGTCACGCTGCCACCACCGGAAACCGATGGCAGTAGCGAGATCGATCGCGGCGACCGCGACGAATACTACGAGGCAGCGGTACGGTTGGTCATCGCCGCTGGCGAGGCTTCAATCTCGAACATCCAGCGCAAGCTACGTCTTGGCTACGCCCGCGCTGGCCGCATCGTCGACACCATGGAAGCAGAAGGGTTGGTCGGACCGCCGGAAGGCTCGAAGCCTCGCAGGTTGCTGGTGGACGCTTCCTACCTGCAGCGATTCAGCTCTCCCCCACCTTCCGGCTAGCCCGCAGAGATTTCACCATGCTCAGCGTCGTACCGCCGCCCTCCGGGAAGGTGAACGACACCTCGTCCATCAACTGCCTCATCAGGTAGACACCGCGCCCGGCATTGTCCAGCAGATGCTCTTCGGAGACAGGATCAGGAAGATTCTCCGGGTCGAAGCCCTCACCTTCGTCGGTGACCGTGATGCGCAGATGGTCCCAGCCGACTTCGAACTCCACGTTGACATACGTATCCGGCCTCTCGCGATTGCCGTGCAGGACTGCGTTGATGATCCCCTCGCGAATCGCCGTAACCAGCCAGTAGCACTCGTCTTCGTTGAAGCCTGCCCGCTGGATGATCTGCTCGGAGAGCTTATGGACCGGGTCGATGAACTCCCTCCGACTACTGATGCGGAGATGGATGGTGACGCCCTCCTCGCCACCCTCCGGGATTCGAGAACGATCACTCCCACCAATCTTCATTCCCACAACGATCTCTAGCGCTCCATCACTTGACTACAACGACGACCTTCGCGGCACCATGGTTGAGTGCCGCATCGGTGGCCCGTACCACAATGGTGTGCTCCCCCGGCGAAAGTGGTACAGAGCTGAAGTCGATCCTCTCGCTGCGGGAATCCGCCAGGCCATCGGCGGTCAAGACCGTGTTCCATTCACCACCATCGATGGCGTACTCGATCTCGCGGATCAGGCTGACGGCGTCGGAAACTTGGCCGCTGACCCGCACTTTGTCGGCGTTGGTGACAGACTGCAACCCGCTGAGCTGCGGAGGCGTGTTGTCGATGACAAAACTCTCGCTATTTCGCTGAGCCTCGAGCTCCTCGCTTGCAGGATTGGAGGGGGCGTCACTGGCCATGATCCTGACCCGATACAGTCCGTCCGGTACAGTGTTGGTGTCCCAGGTATACGAGGTCTCGGTCACATCTGCGGCAATGTCCTTCCAGGTCGACTCGCCTTCGCCACGATAGGAGAGCGTATAGGCCAAGCTGTCACCATTCCTGTCAGTCGCCTGCCAAGTGAAAGTCTGCGAGCCAGGCATATAGAACGGGCGACCCAGTAAAGATCTTCCCGTAGGGGGATTGGCGCCGGAACCTGCCGCTTCCACCCCCTGCATCTGTGCCAGCGCGACCGTAACCGGCGGCGGCAGCTGCCCGAAAGGCAGGCTGTCGTCGAAGCTACCGGCCTGACGGTAGACCACGCCTGCGGGATGGACGACGAAGTCGGTGATCTCGGGTCGCAGGTTTCGCTGAACATAGACTAGCTCGACCCATTGGAGCACGGGCGTCTGCGATGGATCGCTAGTGCGCAGCTCCGCCTTCCACTGGACGAAGCGAGCCGACTCGTTATCGATGGCACTGCCGGTGGACTCGGTGTACGGACCGGCCCAATCGCTCCAGGTATTGTCGGGGTTCTCGGTGTTGCCGGTGCGCGTAAGCAGCCCTATCGAGGTTCCCGGCGGCGTGCTGGCCCGCCATCGAATCCGACCCCATCGGGAGGTGGTCTCGGTGTCCTTGACTTGAGAATAGTACTGCCCGTTGCTGCGAAAGCTGCTGCTGAGGTGATAAACCTTCCCCAGGTTGCTGGTCGCCAATAATAGATCCTTGCTACCTGCAACTGTCTTCAGGGCGGTTACCTGTGCCGCCTCGACCTTCTGTAGGATGGAGGCCTCTGAGCTGGACTCGACGCGGATCAGGTAGCCTCCTGGACCGGTTCCGATCACCACACCGTGCCCGCTCGACGTCATCGAGTAGACGGAGTCGGTGGCGCTGGTCCACAGAGCCTCGGCCAGGCCGTCAGGGCGGATCAGGTAGACCGCCCCGGCCAGTGAGGAAGCTGCGCCCGGAGGACCTGCGGAGCCCGCTTCGCTCGTGCCTGCTGCCGGTACCCGCGGGTTTGCACCTCCTGGTGCCGGAATCGGGGCGCTCTTGGAGCCGGGCCCGATGCCGGCGACGAAATACCCTTCATCGGAGACCACGATGTCGGTGATCTGACGCAGCGGCGAATCGAAGAGGACAAAAACCTCTCCGTCGGGGGTGATCCTGTAGACCTGCCCATGGTCCTCGGTGCCGGCGATCACCTTGTCGTCACCATCCACGGCCAGGGCCGTGACGTGGGTCTCGGCGCTGTCGTAGAAGGTTTCACCTTTGCCGTCATCACTGACAGCAAAGATCAGGCCGTCATCCCCAGTGCCGAGATACAAACGTCCTTTGCTGTCGAAGGCCATGGCCCAGCTGTATCGCTGCTTGGGGTCGAACCAGACGGTAGCGGGAAGGTGGTCGGATTCCCGCGGAACACGGTAGATGGCACCCGAAGGCGAAGTGCTGATATATAGGTAGTCGTCGACCCCGACCCGCATGGCATGCACCGTCCCCGGCACAGAAAAGAGCAACTCGGGCTCCTCGCCGGGTCGGATCCGGAAGATATCTCCCTCGCTACCGACGGAAGCATAAATGGTCCCATCGGGTGCGCTGTCGAGGGCCCAAATATAAGGAGATCCAGTATCGTGGAGCAACTCGAGGTCGGGGGCGAGACGAAGCTCGCCTTTCTGGTCGATGGAGACGGATTCCACATTACCGGCTTTGAAGTCAGCGTAGCTCGATTGAACCCAGCTCGTAGGGCCCGACGCCCGCGCTCCCGGGACCAAGACAAGCAAGGCAAAGGCGACACCTAGCCCGAACTTCTCAACGGATTGCTGCAGCGGGCGCGGCAAGAAGCGGGCACGCAAGGGCACTCTCCTTGAAATAAACGTTCTGCTCAGGGCCGGCGGACCGTTAGCTGGAGACGGTGCTCGCCGGAGACCACGTACTCGACAGGGTAGTTCTCCTCCAGCATCACCGTCTTCTCGAGGCGCACGATCTCACCGCTGGTCTGTTGCGCCGAGAGAACCTTCAACATGGAGATCGGTAACGAGGGCATGGGCTCACCACCAAAGAACGCTCCCTCCGCCGGGCGAGACATCTGCACGTAGATGCTGTCGTTGGCCCGGATGTTGTTCAGCAAGCGAACCAGGTGAGCAAGGCTTTGGGGAGCAAATTCGCCCTGGATGAACCCCTGTTCCTCGCGGCTCACGGCAGCGGCATCGCCAATCAACAATGTCAACGGGCCCGGTGGAGTGTCGCTGGGAATCTCCACCGTGAAATGTTGGACAACTTCCTTTGCCCGGTATGGCTTCAGCCACACCGCCAAGTCCACCTTCTCCCCCGCGCGCACTTCGAGACGGTCGGACCATACACGAGAGATCTGGGCCACCTTGCGATCCTCCCGCACCCTGATTCGCAGATCGATCTCGTCGACCCCAACGGAACGGAACGCATTGTCATAAAGAAAGGCATAGATGGAAGTAATCATCTGGGAGAGTGGCACGTATGCCTGGCTCGGCGATGAGAAGAGATTGCGGATCTTGATAGAACCCAGATCCTGGTCGAGGAAGAATTCGCCTTCTACCTCGAAAGTACTATCGCCGAACATCTTGCCGATGCTCTGCAAGCCGCTGGCAAGTCCTATGAAAAGGAAGGTCGGTGACAGCGTCTTGTCGGTGATCATCTCGAAATTGAACTGTTCGCTCTCGCCGCCGCCGCCGTCCTCGACCCCGATCTTCACCGGAATGGTCTGCGGTTGCGCACCAACGATGCCGAGGATGCCGGGCTGGAGGTCTTGGCGAATGGCGCCAATGACCTCGCCTCCGGCCGCCGTCAGCTTCTCGGAAGCGCTGAGGCTGTCGAGTACGAGCAAAACCTCGCCGCCGACCATGGGGAAATCAACCTTGCCTCCCTGCAGAAACGGGTGACCAAACGCCAGCAGCTGATCACCATCGACATAGGTCACGGTGCCGGAGGCGGCAAAGGTGATGTCGCCGCGCATCAGCTGAGCCGCCACTGTGCTACCTGACCTGAGAGGGGCGTTGGCCTGCGGACTTGAAGAGGTGCCACCCAGCGCCGCGTGCCAGCCCAGCGCTTCAAAGAGCGGGCCGAGGCGAGTGACCAGGCCGGCGGGCACACCGCCGATGGTCACCGGCGTGGCAATGGGCACGATACCGCCAGCACCCATGGCAGGGCGAAGCAGACCCTGGTCGGCCGCCCGCCCGGCCAGGAGGTTGGCGGTCGCCGCCAGCAAATCGTCGCCGCTGACTATGGCAGCCGCCGTCGCATTTCTCTGCGCCTCCGTGTCCGCAATTCGCAGCATGTTCTCGATGGGTGTGATACCCGCGATCGGCTCCTTCTGGAAAGCACCGAGCCGATACGAGACGGCGCCAATGAGCTTGCCGTCGATGAACACCGGGCTACCACTCATGCCGGCGGCTACACCGCTCTCCTCAAGCCCGAGTCCCGAGAGCCGAGCGACGACGATATCCTGCTTCGGCATGGTGTCTTTCAGAACGCCGAGGATCTCGACCCCGAACTCCTCCGGCTCCGTGCCGCGGATGACGGTGTAGCCCACGCCTCGCATGCCGGCCCGGAGCTCATCCACGCCCATGGTCTCACCTGGCCCGCTGGTGCGCTGAATCGCCATGCTTCTGGGACTCGAACCGGCGACCACGGCGGGAATCAGAATGGCCAGCCCGCATATCTCAACGGTTTTCGTCGCGAGGGCGTGGGAAAGGGCGCGGGCGCAAGGCGCGCGACGGGAGGGTACCGGAGACGTATTTGACAATACGTCGAGGTGCCCGAGCAAACGCAACGCAGCGAGCGTGCCCTTTGCCGCGCCCGCAGCAGCAAACCGTTGAGATATGCGGGCTAGACAACCGGCGGCGCTGGCAGCGAGGCGAGGCCGATGCGTGCGAGTCATCAGGGGTTCACGGTGGAACATGGAAAATTCCGGGAATCCACTAGGAGTCCGTCCGAGTAAGGGAGGAAAGAGACTGAATTTTCATCGTACCACGGGCTTTCCGGGCCGAACAATCTTCGACGAGGAAAGGCGGATCCAGGCGTCGCAAAGCTCACATGCGGTCGGGAACAGGAATTCCGAGCAGCCCCAGTGTCTGGCCCAGTCGGGCGCGGAAAAGATACGCCACCAACGCACGGAGACTACGCGCTGACCGGTCTTCTTCCTGGAGAATCGGATAGCTATGGTAGAAGCGGTTGAACTCCTGCGCTAAACGGAAGGCATACTTGGCCAGGCCGGATAGCTCCAGCGACTGTGCCGCCTGTGCCACCACCTTCTCGAACTGCGCCAGACTCAGCAGCAGGCTCCACAGACCCTCGTTTCCACTCTCGTGCAACATCTGCCGCAGCAGATCGATCCCGAGGTGTGAAAGTCGTTCCTCGGGCGCGCTCGCAGTGGCCGGCTCCAGGGCCTCATCACCGCGGATTTCGTGGATCGCCGCTTGCGCGGAAACCCCCCAGCGCTGCCGCATCTTTTCAAAAATGCCGTTCGCCCGCACCGCCGCGTACTGTAGATACGGGCCAGTCTCCCCCTCGAAGTTCAGTGCTTCGTCGAGGTCGAAGGCGATGACCGTATTGCGGCCGAATTTGACCAGAAAATAGCGTACGGCAGCAGCGGCGATCTGCTCGGCGAGCACGCCTCGCTGGAGGTCGGTGAGCTCCGGGTTGCGGATGGCCACCTCCTCACCGGCACGTTTCTCCAGCACATCCAGCAGATCATCGGCCTTGACGCCGTAGCCGCGTCTTCCCGACATCTCCACAAAGGCGCGCTGATGATCGGCGGGCGCCAGCGGGATGCCGAGCGCCTGAGCGGTTCGGGGGGTGAGGGCCACCATCTCGTAGTCGAAGTGAGTGTGGCGCTCGATCTCACACGAGTCGCCTGGGGTGGCCACGGCGAGGGCCACGATAGCCTGCAAATAGCCTTGTCGCACATCGATCACCGAGACGCCCCTGTGCGCCTGGCCGAAGGGCATCTCCTGTCCCTCACCGCGGGTGCTCTCCCAGGTGATATGACCATCGATGCCCTCAGCGAAGGGCCGGTAGTAGAAGGTGCGCCCGAGCATGCCGTACCTCCACATGTGGTAGGCGATATCCTTGGCGACATAGGTAGCCGTCCCGTTCGATCGCACCAGCACCTTGTCGGCCTCCTCGAGCTCCTCGAACCCCGACACCCCTTTCAGTCGCATCATCCAGCAGCCAGCGTGCTTACCTTCTTCGGCGTAATAAACAAGGTCGCCGGCCTTCAGCTTGTCGAAAGCCTCCGACCATAGATCCAGCGCAACGATGTCGCCTTCCCTTACCAGCAGGTCGTATTCGATTCCGAGACGCGCCATGGTCGCCAGATGGCACCGGGTGATGCGCTCGACCACAACGCTGGCCAGGCCCGCCTCTGGTTCTCTTCCCTGCTCCAGTGCCAGCAGCACCTGGCGGCGGCGCGCCATCAGCTCCTCGTCCGCTTCGAGCCGCCCGGTGATCTCGGTATAGAGATCCCAGCAGGTATAGTCGAACGGATCGGGCAGCGACCTCACCGCCGCAGCGTCAGACCCCCTCAGGTCGATGAAGCCGAGCACGACATCGGCAACTTGTACACCTGTGTCGTCGATGTAGTTATGGACCTCGACGGGAACCCCCTGGTACCGGAGCACCCGCACCAACGTATCTCCGAGACAGGCGTTGCGAAGATGTCCTATGTGAGCGGCCTTGTTCGGGTTGATGCTGGTGTGCTCGACCACCACTTTGGCCCCGGCTGGAGCGGCAGCAGGCTCACTCAGGCGTGCCACCAGTCGGTCCAGAAGGTAACCGCGATCGAGGAAAATGTTGAGGTAACCAGGTCCGGCGATCTTCCAGCTACGCACTCCGTCGACGGGGTGTTGCTGGAGATATGCGAGCAATTCCTCTGCCAGCTGGCGCGGTGGGCGGTTCAGCTTACGTCCGAGCTCGAGAGCGGCTGGAACCGCCAGGTCTCCGAATTCGGGATGCGGTGGGTCTTCTACTGGCGGCGCCGGAATGCTCTCCCCCGTGATAGCTTCGACCGCCTCCATCACTGCGGTCGCAACCGCTCGCCGCAGATCAACGATCATTTGGTCGCTCTCCCATGAGATCCTTCAAGCTCATGGGACATGGACAAGAAGGGCAAATCACCTTGAACGCGAAAGCTACGTCGGTGCAGCGGCGTGAGCCCTCGTCGCACCAGCGCTCTGCGATGCTCTTGCGTGCCATATCCCTTGTTGCGATCGAGCCCGTAGCCCGGCAGGCGACGGGCATAAGCAATCAGTAGGGTATCCCTTGCGACCTTGGCCATGATGGAGGCAGCAGCAATCGACAGGCAACGGGCGTCACCCCTTACCAGGGCGGTCTGTGGAATCTCCATTTCTAGCCGTAGCCGCCCATCGATGAGCAGGTACTGCGGCCGCCGCCGTAGGCCACGAACCGCCCTCACCATCGCCAGGCGCGTAGCTTGCAACACGTTGAGGCGATCGATCTCGGCGGCCGATGCGATGCCGACCGACCAATCCGCCGCCTGCTCGACTAGCTCCAAAAAACAGGTGCGCCGACGGCGAGCAGACAATCGTTTGGAATCATCGACGCCGTGAAGCTCCCGGATCGGATCAAGAACCACCGCAGCAGCCACCACCGGACCGAAAAGCGATCCCCTGCCTGCCTCATCAAGGCCGGCGATGCGATTGAGTCCGCTGCCGCGAAGCTCGTCCTCGAAGGGCTCCAATGCCTACCTGGTCCGCTTCTCCTTGATGC
>JBHHYG010000152.1:0-8397 GCA_046757445.1 Acidobacteriota bacterium | reverse complement strand
TGCCGGTGTTGTTCTTCGTCACCGTGGTGGCACTGGCCACCGGCGTCGTCGTCGACCTGGTGCCGGCGCTGCAAATCAGCCGCTCGCGAATCTACTCCAGCCTGCGGGAAGGTGGCCGCGGCCAGGCAAGTGGCAGCAATCGCATCCGGCAAGGGCTGGTGATCCTCGAGGTGGGAGCAGCGTTGATCTTGGTGGTCGGCGCCGGGCTGCTGCTGAAGAGCTTCTGGCGCATCAACCAGGTGGACGTCGGCGTGGCTACCGATCGCATCATCACGGCGCGTATCTCGTTGCCGGAATCGCACTACCCAGAGGCGGTGGAGATTCGCGGCTTCTTCCGCGAGCTCATCGCCGAGCTCGAGCGGTTTCCCAACGTCGAAGAGGCGTCGATGATCTCGGCGGTTCCGTTCTCCGGCACCTACAACAACTTCAGCCGGGTGATGCCGGCCGGCAACATGGATCGTGTCGCCACCTTCGTGGAGTCACGCACCGTGGACAGCGGTTTCTTCATCACCATGGGCCTGGCACTCCGGCAGGGGCGCAACTTCGGAGCCGGCGACAACGAGGACACCGCTCCGGTAGTCATGGTCAACCACGAGCTAGTGCGCCAGCTCTTTCCCGATGATGATGCGGTGGGGCGTACCATCGTGCCGTCGCCGACTTCGGACGGCTGGCAGATCATCGGCGTCGTCGAGGACCTGCGCGAGCACGGCCCCGACGAGCCCGCCGCCCCCACCGTCTACTTCTCTCACCTGCAGGACGCGCGCCGCAACATGGCGATCACGGCGCGCGTCGCCGGCGACCCCATGGCGCTGGTGCCCGACATGCGTCGCATTGTCCGGCAGATCGACCCCGACCTTCCGCTGTTCGCCATCCGCAGCCTCGACCAGCTCATCTTCAACGGCCTCGGCGCTCGCCGCGCTGGGCATCGTGCTCGGCGGCGCCGGCGCCTTGGTGTTGCGGCGTACCCTCGCCAGCCTGCTGTTCGAGGTCAGCTCTCTCGATCCGGCCGTCTACGGCGCCGTGGCGCTGATCCTCACCGTCGCTGCCGCGCTCGCCTGCTACGTGCCGGCGCGCCGCGCCGCCGCGGTGCCTCCGATGGAGGCGCTGCGCAACAAGTGAACGGCCGTTCCTCGGTGTGCGAATCGCCCTCGGGGCCAGGGTTGCCGACGTGCTGGGGATGGTCTTGGCGCAGGGCGGCTGGCTGACCGCCGGCGGCCTCGTCGCCGGCGTCGGCGGCGCCGTCGTCGCCCGGCGGGCGAGGGGTTCGGGATGTTGTTGACTTAGTCAACGACTTAGTTTAATATCTCGCCATGAGTATGGTGGGAGTGCATGAGGCCAAGACGCACCTGTCACGTCTGCTGCGCAGGGTGGCAGCGGGCGAGGAGATCGTCATCGCCCGAGCTGGCAAGCCGGTGGCGCGCCTGGTCGCGGTCGGCAAGAAGGGTCGCCGCCTCCTGGGCCGCGACGAAGGGCTGTACGAGGTACCCGACGACTTCGACGCGCCGCTGCCGGCCGAGGTCCTGGAGGCCTTCGAACAGTGAGGATCCTTCTAGACACGCAGTGCTGGCTGTGGATGCAGGTGTCGCCGCGGCGCTTCGGCCCCGAGGCCCTCGCGCTCATCGAGCATCCCGACAGCGATCTGCTGCTTTCGGCGGCGAGCTCTTGGGAGATCGCCATCAAGTACGCCCTCGGGAAACTCCCGCTGCCGGAACCGCCCCCCCGGTACGTGCCCAGCCGCATGCAGACAAGCGGGGTGTCGGCGCTCCCGGTCGAGCACAGCCACGCGCTGCGGGTCGCGGGCCTGCCGGCACATCATCACGACCCCTTCGATCGGCTGTTGATCGCCCAGGCGCAGCTCGAGGGGCTCGTCCTGATGACCGCCGACCGGCAGCTAGCGCCCTACGACGTGGCGCTGCGCTGGGCGGGCTGACGGCCGATCGGCGCCCAGATGCAGCCCGCTTGTTTTGCTTCAGCTACTGCCCCTTCGGCACCAATCGCCTCAGCTCCTCGAACCAGTTGACGACGACGTTCAGCTGGGTGGGCGCTGCCTCTGCGGCGTGCCTGACGACCGATACGAAGCGTTGCCCGTCGACAGGAGCCAGATGTCTCCGAGAGTGTCCAGATTGAAATTGGTGAAAGCGAGCAGCGTGCCTCCGGGCGCGTAGATTAGCATTCCAGTGTCAGAAACCGCGAAGTGGGCTGCGCTGATGCCGTACAATGCCATCTCCTACCCGCGATCCGATATCACCAGCTAGTGTGCCGTCTCCAATCCACAAACGTTAAGCCAATTATGACGCGGGACGCTAAGACGCTGGCTCCTCGACGATCTCGAGCGTTCGATCGACCCCGATGGGTCCCTCGACAGCCTGCAACTTCCCGGAGGGCCAGCGCACCTCGATGCGATCAACTGTCGCCGTATCTCCGAGGCCGAAATACAAGGGTAGCGAACTATGGGTCAGGTAGCCGGACTTGCCGTCGTGGTAGCGGCTCAAGGTGCTCGGGCCTGCGGTTACCTTCACCGTTGCACCGAGGCCGTCGCGGTTAGAAGAAGTACCCACCAGCTTGACCTTCAGGTAGTGGAAGTCAGCCCGTTCCCCCAGGTTGCTGACCAGAACCTGGGGTTCCGAGTTGAACTCGTTGGTCACGATATCCAGGTCGCCATCGTCGTCCAGATCGAAGAGCACCGAGGACCGGGTTCCCGGGTTGGCCATGATCGTGACCGTTCCGCTCTCATCCTGACAGTAGAAGTGGCCCTTGTCCGCGCCAGAGCAATCGAGAGCGAACCACACTGTATCCGTCCGACCGTTCTTTCGTGGCTCAACCCCGAGGATGAACTCGGCGTCGAGGAATCGCTTGCCCCGGTTGTTCAGGAGCACGCTGTTGATCCCGTAGCGATAGGGAAAATTCATGCTGCTGGCGATGAGGACGTCTTCGTACCCGTCGGCGTTGAGATCGCCCACGCTGAGGCCCCAGGGCCAGTAGTTCTCGGTGCCGTTGTCGTCGGAGATCTCTGTGAACTGACCGTCGCCGAGGTTTCTGTAGAAGGCGTTTCCAAGGATGTTGTTATCGAGCCCCGGCATGATGCGCTCGGCCGCTTCCCTGTTGGTCACCACTACCTTGATCTTCTCCTCGTTCGGCAGGAAAGAGCGCATCATGTCGGAGTGCATATCTGTGAGCATCAGGTCCATGAGCCCGTCGTTGTCGTGGTCGAAGAACTTGATGCCCATGGTCCCCCATGGGGTCTTGGGGAAATACGCCGCCGTCCTATCGATGAAGCGTTCTCCCGTCTGTTCGTAGTAATGGTCATCTCCCTGCATATTGACGACGTAAAGGTCGGGAAGCCCGTCGCTGTTCAGGTCCGTGAAGCTAGCATCTCCGCTCCAGGACTCGTCCACTAGGCCGAGCTCCTCCGTGACATCCCGGAACCTCTTGCTCCCCATGTTCCTGTAGAGGATGCTGCGTTCCGATCGTTCCGGCATCAGGTGCCCCTGGAAGGCGTTCTCGAGGCCGAGGAAGTACCCGCCGGGCCCCCGCTCTTCAGAGGTGTAGGCGCCGACGTTGGTCACGAAGAGATCCAGCAATCCATCCGTGTCAAAATCAAAAAAGACCGCCCCCGACGAGTGGCCGATGTGGTCGACACCCGCGGCCGATGAAATATCGTTGAAGTGCCCCTTGCCGTCGTTCTCGAACAGGACGTTCCCCATCTTCACCGTGGTGACAAAAAGATCGGGATCGCCATCGTTGTCGATGTCGGCGAACGAAGCGGCGACGCTGATGCGATCCCCCAAGCCTACCCCGGCGCCCTCGGTGATATTTTCGAACCTGCCGTTGCCGAGGTTTCTCCACAGCTCGTTGGTGCCGATTTGCGACACGAAATAGACGTCGTGCAGGCCATCACCGTCGACGTCGGCGGCGGCTACCGAGTTGCCGTGGTCATAGTGATTGGGCCGATAACGTTTGCTCGAGTCATCGGTGACGTGGTGACGGAAGCCAATGCCGCTTTCCTCGATACGGTCGGAAAAGCGGAAACCGTGGAAAACCTCAAACTGCTCGACCGTCCGAAGCTGTGCGTCGTGGCGGTTCTGTAAGGTCTTGATGCCGATATCGTCTAGTGGGATCTTGATGATCAAATTGCCGTTGGGTCCGACCTGTTGAAGGGAAAGGAAAAGGAGGGGGACCATGAACGCGGCAAGATATCTTGCCAAGACGGTGCCTCCAGTGCTTTGTAGAAAGGACTTCCACCTTTTCATTTCGGTCTCTCCAATAGGCTTGGTGCCTCGAGGCCCGCATCCCCGCCCGGAGGATGAGACTCAGCGCGGCAATTGAGAAGCTGATCAGTCGGCATCTAGAAAAGGGAAGCTGCCGGGCACAATACTTGGCACTCTAGCAAAAAGGCCCCCGATGTGTAACTAGCGATGCCCCGTACCAGGGCCACGCAACTCCTGTTTTTCGATAATCCCTTCACCTTCGAGGATGACCACCTGATGATCGACGAGTCCGGCAACCCTGTTTCCTTCCAAGACCGTCGTCGCTCCGCTCGGCCAACGGATATCGATCGCCTCGACTGCATTCTGCTGCCCAAACCCGAAGGTCAGAATGTACTCGCTTTGCGAAACATAGGAAGAGCCCGACTTCACCGTTTGAACCTGCTGCCAGTCCGACGTTCGCACCGTGACGACGGCGCCGATCGCGTCGCGGTTGCTGGTGCTGCCGATGAGCTGCAAACGCAGCACGTGCGGCGGAGACTTGCCGTCACGGAGACGGTTGACCCATAGGTAGGCGGGTCCCTCCTTGGTGGTAACCGCCACGTCCAGGTCGCCGTCGCGGTCGAAATCGGCATAGGCGGCGCCCCTGCCAGCGATGGGAACCGGGAGCGGCCCGCCAATCTCCTCAGCGACATCGACTAATCTCCCATCTCCTTCATTGCGGTACAGGAGTGCTTGCTCCTCGTAGGTGATGTTGGGTTCGAGCAAGCTCATCGGGCTGAAGATGTGACCGTTGATCGCGAGCAGGTCGAGCCATCCATCCAGGTTGTAATCGAAAAAGAACAACCCAAAGGTCAATAGCGAGAAGCTGGTTCGGCCGAGTTGTGATCGGGGTGCGACATCCACGAACAGACCTCCATCGGTCGGCTCGAACAAGCCGATCATCTGGCTGCTGAAGTTGCCGATGGCGATGCTGAGCCGGCCGTCATTGCGATAATCCGCCACATCGATCCCCATTCCCGACCGCGGCAAGCCGGCACCGTCAACCGCCATACCCGAAATCATACCAACCTCATCAAAGGTACCGTCCCGCTGGTTCTCGAAGAGAAAGTTGGGCTCGGAGTCATTGGCTACCGCCAGGTCCGGCCAGCCATCGCCGTTGAAGTCAGCGACGGTGACCCCGAGAGCCTTATCCCCTGGCGCGTGGACGCCGGCCTCACGGGTGACGTCCACGAACGTCCCATCGCTCTCGTTGCGATAGAGCACGGAGGGCTCACCCGGGTAGGCTTGCGGATTGCAATAGTCTCGGGTGACTCCGTTGATCGAGCAGTAAAGGTTGGTAGAGGCTTGCCAGCGGAGGTAGTTGCACGCGTACAGGTCGAGGTCGCTGTCACCGTCGTAGTCGAACCATGCGGCGCACGATCCCCACCCGGGGTGGCCAACGCCAGCCTCGTCGGTTACGTCCTGAAAAACGCCACCACCATCGTTCCGGAACAGCCGGTTCGGGCCATAGGCGGTTACATAGAGATCGGTGTCGCCATCGTTGTCGAAGTCCGCCGGGGCGGCACCGAATCCGTACATCGTTACCGCCAACCCCGATCTCTCGGTAACGTCTTCGAAGGATCCGTCACGACGGTTGCGGTAGAGGCGCATGGTAGCCTGCCGATCCGCCGGCGGCACCGCATCCTCGTGCCCCTCCCAGACGGTCCCCTGGACGAAGAGCAAGTCGGTCCAGCCATCGCCGTCTGCGTCGAAAAACGCCACCCCTGAACCGTTGGTCTCGGGCATCCACTTCATGCCAAAGGCGCCGCTGACGTGCTTGAAATCGATCCCCGCTGCCTCGGTCCCGTCGACAAAAGCGCCCGCTTCGCCTCGAGCGCCGTCGGCCGACTGCGCGCCGAGCCTCGCTTGCGGGCGCGCCTCCTCCTCGGTACCGGTGCCAGCACCGCGGCCGTGCGCAAGTGAGATTGTAAGCACGGCCATTGCGATGACATGAAGCCGGGAAGGCCGGGCGAGCGTGAGATGGATGTCAGTGCCCTGGTAGACCGATCGGGGAGCGCTTCTCCCGAGCCTCGAGCGAAACCAGGATACGGGCGCCGACGTCAGGAAGCCTTTTCTTTGAACTCCTCGCGGATGCCGTAGCGTTTGATCATCTCGTTGAGCGTCGTTGGCTTGACATCGAGGAGCTTGGCCGCGTCTTTCTGGATCCACGAGTGTAGGAAATCGCTTTCCAGCGTCTTGTGCAAGGGCGGGAGGAGAGTGGGAGTGAAGGAGGAAGTGGGGAGAGTTGCATCCCGCTGAGGACGCCCTGGAGGGTGTGGTCAGGCCCGCGCCTATAGCAGGAGACCGATGAGAAATGCGGGTTAACCCCAGGAAGCAAGCACCCCATCCTGGCAGAGAGAGGTCGGGCAGAATAAGGTAAGCGCCATGCTCCTTCTCAGCGCAGCTTTGGTGTACACGCTAGCGCTGACGAGCGACGCATGATTCCGGCTAGCGACCATCACCTTGGCACCTGAGGCACGCAAGAGGATGGCCAACCCCGACCTCTCGTTCGTAGTTCCCGTTCTCGACGAAGAGGACTCCCTCGCGACCCTGTGCCAACGACTTCTCGCCGCCGCCGAATCCGTTGATCTGACGTGCGAGGTCATCTTTGTGGATGACGGCAGCAGCGACGGCAGTTGGGCAGCGATCGAGCGCCTCCATGCGGCAGACGACCGAGTACAGGCGCTGCGGCTGTCGCGCAACTTCGGGCATCAGAACGCCCTCTGGGCCGGCCTCAGCTTCTCCCGCGGCCAGGCGGTGGTGTCGTTGGATGCAGACCTGCAACATCCGCCGGAGCTGGTACCTGAGCTCGTGTCGCGCTGGAAGAGCGGCGACAAGGTGGTCAACACCGTCCGCGTCGACAGCGGGCGGCAGGGCCTGGCCAAGCGAGCCACGTCGCGGGCCTTCTACGCAGTGTTCTCCTTCTTGACCGGGTCCACGCTGCGGGCGGGAATGGCCGATTATCGGCTGCTGGATCGAACGGTCGTCAACGAGCTCAAGCGGTTCCACGAGCCTGAGCTGTTCTTGCGCGGCTTGATCCAGTGGATGAGCTTTCCGTCGTCGACGGTCGAGTTTCGGGCACCGGCTCGCAGCAGCGGTGACACGAAGTACTCATGGCGCCGGATGGCCAGGCTCGCCGCTGCGGGCTTGACGTCGTTCTCGGTGCTGCCGCTACGGCTTTCGATCGTTATCGGCTTCATCACGGCGCTACTGGCGTTTGCGGAGCTCGTATACGTGTTGTTGATGGCGCTGGTTTACAAGGTTACGGTGCCCGGCTGGGCATCGATGACGGGAATCCTTTCGTTGCTGATCGGCATTTTGTTCGTAGTGCTGGGTGTGATCGGGGAGTATGTGGGACGAACCTTCGAGGCGGTCAGGTACCGACCCTTGTTCCTGGTGCGCGAGTATCTGGGGGTTGTAGCGCCCACCGAAGGCGGCGACGAGGATGCGACGCGGTGACCAACGAGCTGTACTACGACTCCATTGCCGACCATTTCGAGTCGTGGACGAACGACTTCGACTTGCGGACCCGGCTCGAATGGTTCAGCGATCGAATCGACGAATTCGACATGGACCATGCTCTGGTGCTGGACGTCGGAAGCGGCTTGGGGCATTTCTCGAGGCTGGTTGAACGAAAGCAGGGTCGGTGCATCTCCTTGGACATTGCCGGGCGCATGCTCAGCCGCAGCGGCGTGCCTCGCCCAGTCCAAGCCAGCGCGCTTCGACTGCCCTTCTCTGATGGCTCGTTGCAGGTTGTGGTTTCCTCGGAGTGCATCGAACACACACCGGACCCCACGCGCGCCATCCGCGATATGGTGAGGGTGCTGCGGCCCGGTGGAGTGCTGATCCTGAGCTGCCCCAATCACGCTTGGCGCTGGTCGGTGCCGGTGGCTCGAGGATTGGGCCTGCGCAAGTTCTCGGGACCGGAGAATTGGCCCAGGTTGGGCGAGGTCCGTCAAGCGCTGGAGGAATCAGGCGCGGAGGTCGTGCTCGAACAAGGCCTGTACCTGCTTCCCTTTCAGCTGAGCCCGTTGAAACCGTTGATCTCGTGGCTCAATCGGCACGCTCAGCGATTGCGCTCGCTGATGATCAACCAGTGTTGGGTTGTGCGACGTCGCTAGCCCGCATTTCTCAACGGCGGTCGTCGCGA
>JBHHYG010000151.1:0-8438 GCA_046757445.1 Acidobacteriota bacterium | reverse complement strand
CATAATACGTGCATCTCGTCGATCTTGTCCTGCAGCCTCAAGAGGCCGTACAGCAAGGCTTCTGGACGCGGAGGACAGCCGGGGACGGAAACATCCACCGGCACCACCCGATCCACCCCTTGCAGCACACTGTAGGTGGGGTACGGGCCGCCACAGGTCGAGCAGGAGCCCATTGAGATGACCCACTTGGGGTCTGCCATCTGATCGTAGAGCCGCTTGATCACCGGTCCCATCTTCAGAGTCACGGTGCCCGCGACGATCATCAAATCCGACTGGCGTGGCGTTGCTCGAAAAACCTCGGCGCCGAACCGGGCCATGTCGAAGCGAGAGCAGGTGGTGACGATCATCTCGATGGCGCAGCAGGCGAGGCCGAAGGTCATCGGCCATATCGCCGACTTCCGCGCCCAATTGATGATTCCATCCACGGTGGTGGTGAGGATGTTTTCCTCGAACTGGTGCTCGGCTAGACCCATTCGAGAGCCCCACGCTTCCAGGCGTATACGTAGCCCAAGACGAGGATCGCCAGGAAGATGACCATCTCCACGAGACCGAAAAGCGCCAATTGCCGGTACTGCACGGCCCAGGGAAACAAGAAGACCGTCTCTACATCAAAGACGAGAAACAGCATGGCAACAATGTAGAAGCGCACGGAGAAGCGTTGACGCGCGTCCCTGACCGGCTCGACACCGCATTCATAGGGGTCGAGCTTGCTGCCGATATCCCGGGATGCGGGCCTTATCAGCCGTCCCGCCAGCATGGTCACCGTGACCAACAAGATCGCCGCCAGTGAAAAGAGCGCAATAGGGATGTAGGTGGCCATCTGTGGGAACCGGGTCAGAAAGGGACATTACCGCAGCGCGCCCAAGCTTACGATCTTCTACCATAGGCCCCCAGGGGTGTCAATCGAGTCGGCCCCTACGAGAGTCCGCTATCCTATTGATTCGTAGGGAGTTGCTAGCCCCTGAGGATCCACAGCAGGGGCAGCCAAAGCTCTCTGACCAGTGGTACGACCTGTCCGTTGAGCAGCACCTCTACCCGGCGCGTCCCCACGGCCATCTCGACCAGATGGTAGAGTTGATGGAGTTCCTCGATTCGCTGGAGTGTGAAGGTCGTGCGCTGTCGCGGCGTTTGTCCGGGGACCGGTAGCTCGTTGAACGTATGGCAGCTGGCCATTGCCTGCAGCTCGGCCGCCTGCGCCTGCACAGATTCTTCCAGCTGCGGGTACACTAGGCTGACGGTGAGCGGCTCTCTCGAGCGTTCCGGGTAGAGAAGGCGAGCGATCTCGGGGGGCAGGCTCTCATACAGGGCCGTATCCGCGTCGCCGGGCGACGATTCGGCAGCCGGCTCGCGGCCGGTCTCATCAGGCGGATGCTCGGAGTCGGGACAGGTCACCATGGCGGCGCAGCGTAGCAAGACGCGAGGGGGTCGGCAAGCGGCTCTGCTCCGCCGCCTGCCCTCGATCGATCGTGTGCTGGATGATCCCGGGGTGGGGGAGTGGGCGCGTCGGCAAGGCCACGGCCGCGGCTTTGTGCGTCGCGCCGCCAACCGGTTCCTCGAGCAGCTCAGGCAGGCGACCATGGCGGAAGAGATTGACGCGGTGGAGATCGGTGCCAGCCTCGATAACTTGGTCGCAGGCGTATCTGCGGCGGCCGACGAGCTGACGCGGTTCCAACTGCAAACCGTCATCAATGCCACCGGGGTGATTGTCCACACCAACCTCGGCCGCTCGCCGTGGAGCGCTGCCGCTGCGGAGAGGGTAGCAAGCCTGAGCCGACATTACCTGAATCTGGAATTCGATCTCGGGGGTGGAACCAGGGGGCACCGAGACGCACCCGTTGAGCGGCTCTTCCAGCGGTTGTTTCCGGACTCCGATGTCGCCGTGGTCAACAACAATGCCGCTGCCGTGTTGCTGGCCCTGAATACGCTGGCAGACGGCAAAGAGGTGGTGGTGTCGCGGGGGCAGCTGGTGGAGATCGGCGGATCCTTCCGCATCCCGGAGGTCATGGCGAAGAGCGGCTCGATCCTTCGAGAGGTGGGAACCACCAACCGGACACGCCTGTCCGACTACGAGGCGGCGATCGGGGAGCAGACCGGCATGTTGCTCTCGGTCCATCCCAGCAACTATCGGGTCGTCGGTTTCACGGAGAGCGTCCCGCTGGCCGATCTGGTCGAGCTCGGCCATGCTCATCATCAGCCTGTCGTTGAGGACATGGGTAGTGGGAACCTGCTCGACCTTGAGGCCTACGGTGTCCCCGGTGAGCCGTCGGTGGGCGAACGCCTGGCGACGGGCGTCGATATGGTGACCTTCTCCGGCGACAAGCTGCTGGGCGGCCCCCAGGCCGGCTTCATCGCCGGCAAGCCGGACTACATCGGCCGGGTTCGCGCCAACCCGCTCTACCGTGCCCTGCGCCTCGACAAGGCGATCACCCTGGCGCTCGAGGCCACCCTGGTCTCCTACATCGCCGGCCGCATCGAGGAGTTGCCGACGCTGACCATGCTCGCCATCTCCCCCGATCTCCTCCGTGACCGGGCGGAGTCGTTGGCCGACCGGCTCCGGAGTGCGTTACCGGCCGGTCGGGCGCATGTGTCGGTCGTCGAGGTCTCCTCCCGGGTCGGGGGCGGCGCCGCACCGGAGCTGGACTTGCCCTCCTTCGCCGTCGCCGTCGAGGTCGCCGAAGGCCCTGATCGGCTTGCCGCGGATCTGCGGCAAGCCGATCCACCGGTGATCGCTCGCATTGTCGACGATCGCCTGCTGATGGATGTACGCACGCTGCTGCCTGGCGAAGAGGATCAGCTCATCGTGGCCCTGCAACGCATTGCGTAGCGCCCGCCGGGAGGGCTCCGCAGGCGTATTTGACAATACGTCGAGGAGCCCGAGCAAGCGCAACGCAGCGAGCGTGCCCTTTGCCGCGCCCGCAGCAGCAAGCCGTTGAGATATGCGGGCTAGAGGTTGACGACCTCGAACTGTTCCTGGTGAAGATGGCTGTCGGCCAGCAAGCTGACGGGGGCATCGACCTGTGACCGCACCTGTATCATCAGCGCTCGCTCTGAGTTCTTCAGCGCCTCGGCAATCACCGGGTTGGCGCGAATCACCACCTCGCGGCCGTTGAGCTCGTTCCTCAGGCGCTTGACCTCACGCAAGATCTCGTAGCAGATGGTGTCAACCGACTTCACCCGTCCCCTGCCGGCGCAATAGGGGCATGGCTGCAGCAGGATCCGCTCGAGGCTCTGTTTGACCCGCTGACGGGTGAGCTGAACCAGGCCAAATTCGGAGATCTGCAGCACCTGGGTCTTGGCACGATCCTTCTTGAGCTCATCGAGAAGGGCCCCGAGGACCTTCTGCTCGCTGGCCTTCTCTTCCATATCGATGAAATCGATAACGATGATGCCGCCCAGATCCCGCAGCCGTAGTTGCCTGACGACCTCCTTGACCGCCTCGAGGTTTGTTTTCAGCACGGTGTCTTCGAGCCGTCGTTTGCCGACGTACTTACCGGTATTGATGTCGATGGCAACGAGCGCCTCTGTCTGGTTGATGACGATATAACCGCCTGATTTCAGCCACACTTTGGCTTCCAGGGCCTTGTCGATCTGCTGCTGCACCTTGAACTGATCAAAGATCGGGACGTCCTTCTCATAGAGTTCGACCCGATCCGCCACTGCCGGTTGCAACTGCCGCAAGAAGGAAACGGCGCGCTGGTATTCTTTGTCGTCGTCAATGGCGACGCGGTCGAAATCTTCGGTGAAAACATCACGCAGAAGACGCAGAAGCACCGACAGATCGCGATGGACAAGCGTCGGGGGCGTGGCGGCCTCGGAACGTCGCTTGATCTCCTTCCAGGCCTCGATCAAGAACATCATGTCTTCCTGGAAGTCCTGCTGATTCTGCCCCACCCCTGCGGTACGGACGATCAATCCACCGGAGTTCTTCGGCCGAATGTTGTGGATGATCTTCCGCAGGCGATCCCGCTCGGCTCGATCACCGATCTTCCTCGATACCCCCACCTGGTCGACCGTAGGCATGTAAACGACGTATCTACCGGGCAGCGAGATGTGGGTGGTAATGCGAGCCCCCTTGGTACCCAAGGGAGCCTTGGTGATCTGTACGAGAATCTCGTCACCCTTCGACAGCAGCGCATCGATGCGCTGTGACTCTCGCGCTCGTCGGCTGCGGCGACGCCCAGGCCTGTGGTCGTTACTGGATTGGTCGTCGTCGGTCGCCTCCATCCAGGAGGAGAACTCCTCGATGTCTGCAAGCACGTCGGAGACGTACAGGAAACCGTCGCGGCCGAGACCTATATCGACGAATGCCGACTGCATGCCGGGCAGCACGCGGCTGACCCGACCCTTGTAAATGTTGCCTGCGACCCCACTAGCTCGTGCCCTTTCTAAGAAAACTTCGGTTAGCTGACCGTCCTCGAGGATGGCGACCCTCGTCTCATCCTCGTTGTAGTTGGTAATGATCTCCTTCCGAGCCATGCAAAACTCCCTGAGCCCCGTGAATCGGGGAAGATACCGTGTTGTGGTTTCTCCTCGACACCAGCGGTCGCTCCCGAACGATGGGCGGCGGTCGCTGTACCACCATTCTCAACAGAAGGTGCATCAGCTGCTGCACGGCAATCACTTTGCCTGCCGCTCCCATTCGTGGTGTTGAACGTGAACAGATTGCTGCCGAAAACGACAGCCCAAGCTCGCCAACAAAAATCCGAGATGGCTAGTACTCCACCGCCCGAACGCCCGGGCTCGTCGCCGGAGACATGAGAGATCAGAGCCTCGAGAAAAACGACGGGATGGAGCCACAGTTTCCCATTATACCCGAAGGCCGCTCCGCCCTGCTCTAGCCCCCATCAATTGAGGAATCTCCGTGTGCGGATCGACAGCACCAGACCCAGGGCCAGGCCAGTGGCGAGGGCAGAAGAGCCACCGTAGGAGAGCAGTGGTAGGGGGATACCGGTGATGGGAGCGAACCCGATTACCATGCCGACGTTGATGACCAGGTGGTAGAACAGCAACGCTGCGACCCCGCTTGCCACATAGGAACCGACCCGGTCTCGTGCCAGCCGAGCGGTCTGCAGAATGCGCAACAGCAGGAGCAGATACAGTCCCAGAGCCGCCGCAACACCAAGAAATCCGAGCTCCTCGCCGAGGACGGCGAAGATCAGGTCGGTATGCTGGGCCGGCAAGAACTGGAGCTGGCTCTGACTACCGGAAAACAGGCCTTTTCCCACCAGGCCACCCGATCCGACCGCAATCTTGGACTGTACGATCTGGTAGCCGGCACCCAGAGGGTCAGCGCCCGGGTTGATGAAGGTGAGCAGTCGGGCGCGCTGGTAATCCTCGAGCAGGAGGTAGCCGAGCGGCGTCATCGCAGCGGTCGCCGTCGCCAGCCACGCCGCGGGCCGGTAGCGAATCCCCGCGACCCAGACGATGCCCATCAGGACCGGCAAGAAGGTGCTGGCCGTGCCCAGGTCGGGTTGCGCCGCGGTCAGGGCGAAGGGAATCAGGGCCAGTAGCGAAGGGGTCAGTAAGCCCCTGGCCCCGAAGGGTCGTGGGTCACGCTCGGCGAAGTAGCGAGCCAGTGCCAGGATGATGACCACCTTGGCGATCTCGGCAGGCTGGACGCCCACTGGCCCGAGGTTGATCCAGCTCTTGGCGCCGGCACGGACCGAGCCAAACAACAGCAGGGCTGCCAAGGTGGCCGTGGTCAATCCCCACAGAAGGTAGGCACGGTCCGTCAGCCGACGGTAGTCGAATGTCGAGACCAGCCACGCAACCAGCAGAGCCAGGGTAGCCCAGACGAGTTGGCGATGGTAATAATCGGCACTGCCGGCAGAGGCGATGAGCAGCACGCCCAGGCCCATCAGCAACGCGGTGGTCAGTAGCAGCAAGTAGTCGAAGGCCTTTACCGTGCGTCGATCGAAGAGAATCATGGCCGCCGGTGGGGCTGGTGAGAAGCTACGACGACATCGTCGCCGATGGCCGGCCGCGGCCGAGGGGGGAGTGAGAGATAGGTAGCCAGAATCCGGCCGGCAACCGGCGCGGCGGCGGCGCCTCCCCCGCCGCCATGCTCGATGAGGACTGCCACGGCCACCTGGGGATTGTCGATCGGCGCCAGGCCGATAAACCAGGCATGGTTCCTGAGCTCTTCGGGACGCTCGCTCTCAGGGCCGGTGAGCTCGGACGAGGCCACCTGTGCGGTGCCGGTCTTGCCGCCGATGTTTAGCCCCGGCTGACGTGCCCGCCAGCCGGTGCCGTTTTCGTTGACCACAGCCCACATGCCCTCGAGTACCAGCTTTCGATAGGTGGGATCCAGCTTCACCGGGCGCGGTCTGGGAATGGGAATAGGCAAGGGGACGACAGTGGAGTGGGCGGCGGCTTCCTCCTCCTTTTCCACCAAGTGTGGCCTCACATCGTGGCCGCTGCCGAGAATGGCGGCCATGCGGACCATTTGGATGGGGGTGACGTCGATAGGACCTTGACCGATCGATAATACGATCGTTTCGCCGGGGAACCACTGGCCGTTCCTGTTCGCTTCCAGCCATTCATCGGTAGGCAATGTGCCCCGGTCTTCGTTTGGCAAGTCGATGCCAGTCGGCGAGCCAAGCCCGAATCGCTTTGCGACGGCAATGATCTTCTTGCGGCCCACCTGACGGCCCACCTCGTAGAAATAGACGTTGCAGGAGCGGCCCAAGGCCTGACGTAGTCGCACGGTGCCGTGGCCGCCCGCCAGGCAGCTGTAGAAATGACCGAAAATGGTGCGCCCTCCAGGGCAAAAGACCGTCGTTTCGGGTGTGATGACGCCCTCTTCAAGGCCAGCCACTGCCATGATCAGCTTGAAGACCGAGCCCGGGGGATAGTGGCTTTGCAGCGCCCGGTTCTGCAGGGGCTCGGCGGGATCATGGACGAGCGCGCTCCACGCTCCAGCGGAAAAGCGGGCGGCGAAGATGTTGGGGTCGAAGGTCGGCGAGGATGCCAAGGCCAGGACGCCACCGGTCCTGACATCGAGGACGACCACGGTTCCGTGCTTGCCGGCGAGCTCGGCCTCGGCCCGCCGCTGCAGCTGCAGATCGAGGGTCAGGGTCAGCGTCTTGCCGGGGTCCGGCGGGCGCCGGTCGAGCACGCGCACGGTCCGTCCGGTGCTGTTGACGATGATCTTGCGCTGACCGCCTCGGCCCATGAGGGCCTCATTATGGACCCGCTCGAGACCGTTCTGGCCGACGATGTCACCCAGGTGGAATCGATCCCTGTCCCAGGAATCTAGCTGCGCGCGGGTGATCTCCCCGACATGGCCGAGCGCATGCGCGGCCAGACTGCCCTCCGGATAGAAGCGCTTGAGCTCCACCTGAACGCGTACGCCGGGATACTCTCGGCGGCGAGCTTCGACGGCGGCGACGATTGACTGTCGAACATCTTCGGCGATGATCACCGGCCGGAAGCCCGGTGTTTGGCGATGGCGGGCAAGTCGGGCCTGGAGCTCCTCGACGGGCTGGTCGAGAACCCGGCCGAGCCACGTCAGGGTCTGGTTGGTATCTACAAGATCCTCGCGCACCACAGCGACGTTGTAGGCAGGCCGGTTGGCCGCAAGCAGCAAGCCATTCCTGTCGGTGATCAGCCCTCGTGGAGCGAGCACGACTTCGTCCCTCCGGCGGTTGTTCTCTGCCAGCTCGCGATAATGGCTCGCGTGGACGATCTGCAGGCGCCAGAATCCCAGCAACAGCAAGGTGACGAGGAGGATGACCAGCCCTTCTGCAATCCTCAGGCGCAGGCTCAGGCGGCTCTTCTCGGCCGGGCTCTCGAGAGCGGTCGTGCCGTCGCTCATTCTCTTCGATGGCCAAGAGAAGCCTCGTCCGGGGCTGCCGCCACGACCGTTGCGATCAGGTCGCCAAGGCCCGACGCTACTCATCTCAGGATCTCGGGCGCAGGTGACGCTGGCGGCGGCGTTGCCACCTGGCGGCAAAGAGCAACAGCGCTGCGGCGCTTGCCGTGGCCGCCGCCCGCGCGGTGACGCTCATCGTGGCCACCGTGCCGGAGCGGCCCAGGAGTGCCAGCCAGGCGATGACCATGGCGCTCTCCAGCAGAGAGGCGAGGGCATTCACTCCCGCTTCGGGTAGCGGACCCCGTACCACCAGGAAGCTCCCGAGCGAGGCGATGACCGCGGCGACGGTGGTCTTGGCGAAACCGTGCAACCCGACGATACCTCCCGACAGTCCGTCTTGAATGAGGCCCGCCGCGGCGCCGAGAACCACCGAGCGCCGGAAGGTGCCACGTAAGGCCTGATAGGTGACGGCGATCATGAGCCAGTCGATGGCCCCGGTGGGCAGCCAGACCACCGGTAAGAAGGCCTGCAGCAGGCCGAGGCCGGCGAGCAGGCCACCCCAGCGTAGTGCGTTCATTCACCATTCGGCAAAGGCTCGAGCAACAGCACCTGATCGATCCGCCGT
>JBHHYG010000150.1:0-8463 GCA_046757445.1 Acidobacteriota bacterium | reverse complement strand
GGCTCGGTGCGGGTGGCGGGCCGGCGGGCCCCCCCGTCGACGGCCTCCGCCCGGACGACAACCAGGCCCTCGACGTCGATACAAGACTCGAGCAGCGCCAGGCCCTCCTGCCGGCCGAGGACAAAGGCGGCGGTGGAAAGGGCGTCGGCGGTCATGCCATCGGGGGCGACGACGGTGACCGCCATGATCTCCTGAACCGGCCAACCGGTGCGCGGGTCCAGCAGATGGGAGTAACGGCGCCCGTCGGCCTCGAAGAAGCGCTCGTAGTCACCGGAGGTGGCGACGGCCCATCCAGCCGGAATCTCGAGGTTGCCGAGGAGCGCTGTTCCCGGACGCGGGTGCCGGACGCCAACGGACCAGGCGTCGCCGCCGGGCGGTGACCCGAAAACTCCGATATTGCCGCCGAGATTCACCAACGCAGCCGGAACGCCGCGCGCGGCCAGCGTATCCACGACCCGATCCACCGCGTACCCCTTGGCGATGGCGCCGAGGTCTACCCTCGTCTCCGGTGCCAGGGCAACCATCTGATGCCCTGGTTGCAGCTCGATCCGCCCTGCTCCCACCTTGCGGAGCTCGGCCTCGATGGCGAAGGGCGGGGGCACGGACTGGCCCTGCTGACGATAGAAGCCCCACAGCTGCACCAGGGGCGTGACGGTGGCATCGAAGGCCCCGCCGCTCGCGCGCTGGTAGTGAACGGCGGCGGCGAGGACCTGATATAGCCCCGGGCTCACCGGCACGAAGCCCTCCCCTGCCCGGGAGTTGAGAAGGACGAGCTCGCTGTCGTCGCGGTACAGGCTCATGCGCCGGTCGACCTCCTGGACGGCGGCGTAGCCGGCACGGAGGTCTACCACCGCCACCTCGTGCTCAGCCGGCGGACGGTAGACGGTGATCTCCAGGGCCGTGCCCATAATCATCCACGCCCGCCGCACGGCCACGGTGCCGACATTCTGGCCTAGCCCGAACTTCTCAACGGCTCGCGGCTGCGCCGGCCCAATGGCGCGCGCCGCTGCCTGGCGCCCCATGACCCGAGCAGCAACAGCGCCGTCCGCCGCGGCCGGGATTTGAGCGGTGAGCAGCGCCGCGGCGACCGCCGCCAGGCGCTTGCCGCCGCGACTCAGTCGATGCCGGCTCTCGCTCCCCCGCCTCACTCTCTCAACGTCTCCAGCGTCGCCCCGCCGTTGCTCGCCCGATCTTCTCGCGGCGACGACGCCGGCTCGTCCCACCACATCTCCTTCAGCGGCACGAGCACGAGACTCAGCACCAGTGCCGACATGAAGATCGGGGATGCGACTTGCAGCGGCGCCAGCGCCGGGGATACGAAGCGGATCAGCCACGGCCCGGCGCAATCGACGAGCACGCTGGTAAAGGACAAGATGTAGATGGTCGTCTTGAGGCGGGACCTTACACGGGTCAGCGCGAAGAGGTGGCAGAGGATGAAAAAGAGAAAGGACTCCTCGAAGAGGTGGGGGTGGGTGACATCCATCAGCTCGGTGGTCGATTTGGCGAAAAGCAGACGATCGACGTTCTCCCCGGCCCCCTCGTTGCCCCGGTACCATTGGCGGGTGCCCTCCGGAGTGAGTCCGGTGCGGAGACGGTAGTTGAGTACCCCCAGCCCCAGGGCGAGCACCATCATCAGCAGGAACGAGGTAATGAGAACGCGGGTGGGAAAGTCGGCCCGCGACAGGCGGAAACCTTTATAGGCGAAGTACTGGGTCACGGCTCGAGCACCCGGGGCTAGCGTTTGACCTGGAGGACGGCTGCCTCTCGAGCCTCGGCCAGCGAAGGAACCCGGTCGCCGTAGAAGAACTCGAGGGTAGCCAGCACCCGCTTGACGCCAGCGCTCATGGCCCGCACCGACAGCGTGGCGCCGGTGACGTTGAGGATCTCCCGGTCGGGCCGCAGCGGATCGTCCGAGCTCTTGCCCTCGAATTGCTGCAGGAAACGGCGGCGGCGGACTTCCATGCCGCGGCTCTCGCGGTAGGCCAGCACCTGCACCTCCCGCACCTCGAGGCCCGGATCCACCCCCACCAGAAAGGTGATGGGCCGATACTTGCCGATCTCTTCGGCGACGACACCATAGCCCCGGAAGCGCTCGGCCTTATCGAAGATCAGATAGGTCAGCAGCGGGGTCGGCGGCGGCGTACGCCGCAGTCGCTCCGCGAGCACAGCCCTGACCGCGGGATCGGGGGCAAGGAGCTGCCGGACGAAGAGGGAGCCCTCGGGGAAGATCTCGCGCAGCGCCTCCTTCTCGGTGGCAAACTCGTGGCGCGACTCCGGCGACGGCGAACCATGACCCTGGAGCTCGGATAGCACCGAGGCATCGCCCGCCCGGCTTGCCCGGGCGCCATGGCGAGGCTGCCGCAGGTCGTCGCTGCGGGCGGCAGCTGCGACGGCCAGGATCGTCCCCAGGGCCACCAGGACCATGGCGGCCCGCAGTCTCGTTGATTGGACTCTTGCAGGCATGGATCGGTGCAAATAGTAATTGAGACTCTGTCTCATCTCTCGAAGGATACGTCCGGCAGCGCTGCGAATCCAGCCGCCGGCCGCCGGGCGGGAAGGAGCGTTTCGGTGCAAGAGCTTTCCTCCTCTCAGAAGGCCAAGGCCATCCCCAGGGTGAAGGCGTGGGTGGTGCGGTCCTCGATGCCGGGATCGAGCAGGAAGCCCTCGATGGCATGATTGCGCTCATAGAAGAACTGAAAAACCGCCAGCGGCACCGGCCGCAAGGCGAACCCGATGGTCAGTCGATCCTGCTGGCGGTCGTTGCGCTCCAGCCCGCTCACCATGCCGCTCGAGAACTCGAACCCCTCGACGTTGCCATCGAACCAAACCCGCTCATAACGGACCGACGGCAAAAGAACCGCGTTCCCCAATCCCAGGGAGCCCGGTTTGAGGGCGATCGGGAACCCTAAGTCGAACCAGAAGCCAAAGCGGTCCTCGGAGAGTCCCTTGAGCTCGATCTCGATCTCGGACTCGAGCGCCGCCGTTTCTCCCGACTCGGTCTCGGTGGCCTGATCCACCGCCACCGCGGCGAAGTCGGTCAGCACCCCCTGCAGGTTGCCGAAATGGGTATGCAGGAACTCGCCCTCGAGCTGGAAAGGACCGACGCGCTGGGCGCCGTCGACGCCGAGGGTGGTGATGGAACCTCCGCTGTCGAGGAAGCGCGGCGTGTACTCGCCATGGTAACCGGAAATGCCGATCTCCGAGCCCAGGGCCGGGCTGATCTGCAGCCGGCCGGCGAAGGCGTCGGCGGCGTTGGAGCCGTCGAAGGCACCGGAGCTGGGGCGCAGTTCCGCCTCCAATGCCAGCTTGTTTCGTTTCGGGACACGGGTCTGGATCTTCTTTTCGATGGAAGAATCGAGCGTCACGCCGTTCAGCAGGTAGGCCTGATAGGAGAGCACCGTCTTGGCGCCAACCTCGGCCTCGCCGGTGATGCCGATGCCCATCTCGGTCCACGCCGCCTTGGCGGGCAGGACGTTGGCGCCGCGGTCGATCAGCGGACGCCGGGCAAAGTTCCACAGGTTGTCGTCGTGGCGCAGGTTGAACCGTCCCACGGGCGGCAGCACGGCACCGAAACGGATCCCCAGTTGCGGTGCGAAGTTGAACTGACCCCAGGCCTGCTCGACGGAAATCTCGCCGGCGTTGGGACCTTCCACCGCCTGCGCGAACTCCAGGCCACCGGCCCGGCGGGCGATGCTACGCTCGAGCTCGATCTCCGAGAGCCGCTCGAACTCGATCTCGGAGTAGGCTTGCAGGCGATCGCCGAAGTGGGCATCGGTGGTGAGGACGAATCGCCGCAGGGTGATCGACTCGGCCACCTCGGTAGAGTTGTTGGCGTCGTAGCGGAAGGAGCCATATCCACCGACGGCGACGCTCAGGTCGCCGCTCTGAAGGCGGATCTCACCGATGCCGCCGGCACCGCTACGGTCCGCACCGGGCTGCACGACCTGCTCATCCTGCCCGACGGCATCGGAAGCCACAGCCATGACCTCCAGCGAGGCGGGCTCATCAACGGCCGCAGCGGCCCCGCTGGCCTCCTCCGTCGGGCCACTGCCCGCCCGGGCCGACGAATCGTGGTTGCGTGCGAGAGCCCGGAGCTCCCGCTTCAGGCTGCCCATTTGCTCTTCGAGCAGCCGGATTTGCTCGATCAACAGCTCGAGCTTCTTGTCGTCGTCGCTTCCCGATCGGGATCCATCAGCATTGCCGGCGCCCCCGGCTGCCGGAGAAGCGGCGGCGGTACCATCACCCCTGGAGCCATCCTGGGCAACCGCCACCACGGGTAGCAACACTGACAGCGTCACGGCCAGGACCGTAGCGCGCATGCAGATCATAGAGGAACTCACCTTCTGTCTCCTTTCGCAGGCCTAGCCCGAACATCTCAACTAGTTCTGCTGCGAGCGCGACAAGGGGTGCGCTCGCTCCCTTGCGCGATGTAAATTGAGACTCATTCGCATCGACTGCCGCTAGGGAGATCCCCCTGACCCTCACCTGGCCCGATGAGAAATACGGGCCGGGTTTTGCTCGAGCCCTGCGGCTACCCTGGCACCTGCTACTGAATATAATGAGACTCAATCTCAATAGTCACAATTACCTTACTCCTATTTCAGCTTTTGTCAAGTCAGGCTCATGCAGACGGTCGCGATCGAGATCTCACGGGCAACGAGACCGGCCCCTCCCCGGCCCTTCCCGCATCAGACAAGACCCGAACCGGCGCGCTCAGTGGACGAAGCCGATGTCATCAGGATCCGGCAATACCCCCCGCGGTTCCTCGATATCACCGAACTGACTCTCGTACTTGTGCAGATTGTCATCGAGGGCGGCGACGATGCGCTTGAAGTGGGATGGGCTAGTGATCATGCGCCCCACCAGGGTCCCCCGGGCGACGCCGCCACTGGACGGGGTGACGGCGAAGAAATCGAGAACGAACTCCTCACCCGTATGACTCACCGACATGAGATTCGCGTAGCGCCCCTTGAGGTCCTCGTCGTTGGCGACGATCTGGATGCTGGTGGCCTCCTCCTCGGTGACGGCTTCAGGATCGGTCATGTGCCCCTCCTTTACAGGGCCAGATTACCACAGACGATTTTGCCCTTTGGCCCGAGCATCTCAACGGCTCGCGGCTGCGCGAGCGCCAGGGCCGCGAGGACAAGGCGCCCGCTCGCTTCTCCGGGCTACTTACGCAGGGACTCCGGCCCCCGGTGGCCGTCACACCAGAGCGAAGCTCAGCCCAATCGCCAGCGGCCAACACCAGGATCGCCGATGATGGTGGCGCAACTCCGCAGCAGATGACCCTTTCTGCGATCGGCGATGCAGCACCCGCCCGCGCCCATCCCCCGAGCCCGTGCCCCTGCGGCAGGCCTCAGCGACTGGACGAATGTTGCCTGCCGATCGCCCTACGATTGCGAGACGGTCCGCAAGATCGGCGGCGAACACCGTCGCCCTTCGATGACGTGCGCGCCTCTGCCTCCCTGCTTCTTTGGGGGCTGCTGTGCCGGCAGCCCGTCGATCCTGTTCTCCGCCTGACGCTCTCCTGCGCTGCCAGGAAATTCTGGGGTACGGTCCTCTACGCCCCCGTTGCAGGTAGCGGCCATAAGGCGGCCGGAGTCAGCGACCCCTACGGCCATCGCAACGACGCTGGCAACGGCAACGCCGGAAGGCACCGCCCCCCTGGCCATCTAAGACCGCCGGCGCTCCCTGATCCCGCCGGGGTCGAGATGGATCCTCGATACGGTGCGGCTCTCTTCGAGCGCCTATGGAGCAGTGTGGACGCCGCAACCATGGCCTGGCTTCTAGAGACCTTGCCACCCGCCGGCCGGCACGACCCTCTGCTCGGAGAGATGGCGCTCGACTGGCTGCTCTGGGATGCACCCTGGTTGAAGGGTCGACCGGCGGTGGCCTGGCTTCTTCGAGGCTCGCCGTTCTTCAGCAAGCCTCGCTGCCGCCGCACTGCCCGCTCGATTCTCCGCTCCCGCGTTGGCCTGTACACCTTGCACGGCGTCGTCGCTGGCAAAGGGCTCGAGCTGTGCGATCTGCTGACCGGCTCGCGGGCCCTCGTCCGCACCCCGACGCCGGCCTGGCCCGACGCCGGCAAGCGGCTGCTGGTACGCTTCTATCGCTTCGGCCCCTGGCAGCTCGCTGGTGGTGAGGGACTCCTGCTGCCGGCGCGGCCAACACGATCCTTGATCGGTTCGGTACACTCGCTGGCCAGCACCGCCCGCGCTCCCGCCTGGCCCGACCCCCGCTGGCGCCATTGGCTCAAGTGCTGGATCGCGCCGCTCGCCGCTCGCCACTGGCTGAGGCTGCACACGGCTCTACCAAGGGCCGCAACCGGGCTGGACAGGTTGGCCCAGCCGCACCCCGGTCGGTATCATGGGGAAGACCGCTGAGATCCGTGTGAGGTGCGGCGGGCGTCAGCCTCTCCGGCACGCCCGGTGCGCGGCCCGCCACTCGAACCCTCCAGGTTTCTCTAGTGGGCGCATAACTCAGCGGTAGAGTGCCATCCTCACACGGTGGAAGTCGCTGGTTCGAATCCAGCTGCGCCCACTGCAATAAACCCAATACAGTCAATCGCTTACGGCGAATCAGCTGGCTCCGCCAGTCGGGCTTGGAACCCACTCAGCCTACTTTCAGCCTACCTTTGCCGTCCGGAACGCACGGTTCCCAGTACGGGGGCGGTGCGGCGGTGTGGGCGAGATCGCTCGGGATGGTTTGCCAAGCGTGGAGCGGGCGGGAATGGCACCAGAGCTTCCTCGCTCCTGACGCCCGCCCGGTTGCCACTCGTATGCTTCAAAACCCAGACCTGCTCACACGCGGAGCGCGACCTCGCTGGGAGCCCAGTCCCGGACTCCCTCATCCACCCCTTCAGCTCGTCGACATCACCCCTCGATCACCTCGGACTTCCTGCATACACTCCCCATAGAGGCTGCAGTTTAGTCCAACAGCTCTTATCCGCAATGCGCCTGAGCTTCGAGCCCCAACACCCGCTCGTTGCCGCGCATCACGGATAAGACCCTATTCGTTCGGCGGACAAGGATGTTGCGAAGGCCTGAGCTACGAATCGATCTGTGGCCCTCGACCGCGCCGGGCACCCCATAAGGCGCGGATGATCACCTCATGTTCGTCGAAGGTGTAGTAGAGATGGCACGCAATCTTGGGCAAATAGAGCCGTCGGAGGCCCTCGATACCCGCCTCGGCGTAGGGCGTGCCGGCTCCTGGGAGGATCGTCAGGATTCTCAGGGCTGCTTCGAGTTCGGTCGCGAAAACCTTAGCGTAGATCCTGTTCTCAAGCCACCAGGCCTTTTCGCGCCGGACGTGTTCTTGCGCTGTCGCTGTGAATCGGACACGGCGCAGCGTCAACGCGACCTGAGCTCCTTGAGAATCTCCTCAGCGTCGACGAGCCGACCGGCAGCGATGTCCGAGCAAGATTGGCGGAGGGCCTCGTGGAGGTCCGCACGGTCTGCCTCATCGAGCCAGTCGCCGGGGTCAAGTGGCAGTAGCTCGACTTCCGTTCCGTCTGGCAGGTCCGTCGGCTCGTCCAGGACGAGTCGACCTTCTCGGACACGCGCCTTGATAGTCATGGAAGAAACGCTAACACTCGCATAGCCGCCCAACAAGCGTTTGCAGCCGACGGGCGCGCCGGGACGCGGTCGTCGTGCTCCGAAGTTCTCACAGCGGCGCGCCCGCAGCTGAAGCGCCGATCCGTTAGCCAGTCTAGATGACTAAGGAGATGTTAATGAGGGACGACACGGGTTCCGCGTCGGAGACGTTGCCCCCGCACGCCCAGCTCATACAGATGGGAGCGGCCTCGTGGGTCTCAGCGGTCGTGTACGCCGCCGCTAAACTCGGACTCGCCGATCACTTGGGCGCCGGGCCGAGGAGCGCTGTCGAGCTGGCGGGCGCGACGCGCACCCACGCGCCGTCGCTGCATCGGCTCATGCGCACGCTCGCTAGCCTTGGCATCCTCACCGAGGGAGACGCGCAGCGATTCGCCCTGACGCCGCTGGGCGAGGCGCTCAAGTCCGGCGCACCTGGCTCGGCGCGAGCAACGTTGATAACGTTTTGTGGCCCGGCGTTTTGGCACAGCTGGGAGGAGATCCTGTACTCGCTCGAAACCTGGAAGACCGGCTTTGAGAAGGCCTGTGGGATGCCTCTATTCGAATACCTGGCACAGCATCCCGAGGAAGCGTCCTACTTCAGCGAGGCCATGGTCGGCTTCCACGGCTCTGAGCCGCCGGCCGTCGCCGCGGCGTACGACTTCTCAGCGGTCGAGACCATCGTGGATGTAGGCGGGGCGACGGGTAACATGCTGGCCGCAATCCTGTCCCGTCACGTCGCGCCACGCGGCGTGCTGTTCGACCGGCCGCATGTCGTACGCGACGCTCCGGCGTTCCTTAAGGCACGCGGCGTGGAAGAGCGATAACGATCGAGCCGGGCGATTTCTTCGAGAGCATTCCCGCCGGGGGCGAC
>JBHHYG010000149.1:0-8471 GCA_046757445.1 Acidobacteriota bacterium | reverse complement strand
TCATCGCCTGCCATTGCGCTCGCGCAGCCGCGAACCGTTGAGAAATGCGGGCTAGTCGTTCGGCTCCAGGGTGACCGCCGTGCCGTAAACCAGCAGCTCAGCTACGTTGGCCATGATGTAGGAGGTGCTGAAACGCACGCTCACCACAGCATTCGCACCCAATGCCCTTGCCTCCTCGATCATGCGATCTAGAGCCTGCTCCCGTGCCTCGGCCATCATTTTTGTGTAGTCGCTGATCTCACCACCTACGAGGCTTCTGAGAAACGCCATGATGTCGCGCCCTACATGACGAGCACGGAGCGTGTTGCCGCGCGCCAGCCCATGTGTGGTCACGGTCCGATATCCCGCAACGTTCTCCGCTGTCGTCAAGATCATCGCAGCACCTCACGATATCGCTCGCTGTGGTAGTTGATCCAGCGCTCTCGACCGATCGAGATGAGCAGCACGATCAGGCCAGCCGCGCCTGCACCGACACCGACCCTCAGCAGGAACGGCTGAGCAGTATCGAGCAAGAAGTCTCGCAGCAAGTGCCAGGTCCCATAGCCAGTCAGGATCAGCAAGCCTATCGACAAGAGCAACCAGCCAACGGCCCGCTCCAACCGTCGGTAGATGCCATCCCAGGCAACGTCAAGATCGACCACGGGCAGCTCCTCGTCTCCCATCTGTTCCGTCACCTCCTTCAGCTTGCGGTAGGCCCGTTCCTCGCGGCGGCAAGAGACACACACTGCCAGGTGATCCTCGAGGCATGCAACATCCGCGGCCGCCAGCTCGCCATCGAGGAATGCCATCAGCAGCAGGCGCGCTTCCTCGCAGCGCAGCGCCCTCCCACCCCGGGAGCCTCCGTTGGACCGCTCATCAACTTTCCCGCCACTCACTCCTCATCCTCCAGGTCGGGCATGGAATCACTCTGCTCTCCCTCGACCAAGCTGGGGTCCAGCTCCGTCAGCACCTCTCTCATCCGTCGGCGAGCTCGATACAGGCGCGAGGCGACCGTCCCCCTACCAATACCCAGAGCCGCAGCCAGCTCATCGTAGCTGTAGCCCTCCATGTGCTTAAGCGCCAGCAGCTCCCGATCCTCCCCGCTCAACCGCTCCAAGCCACGCCGTACCAAGTCTGCGGTGCGGCGTCTCTCCGGCGTCGACAGGGCTCGCGCCCCCGTAGCCCAATGGTCCGGCCGCTCGGCAGCTGCCACTCTGCGCGCCCTGGCCCGCTGCCGGGTGCGAAGGTACATGCGGCAGCGATTCAGAAGGATGCCGCGCAACCACGGGTAGAATGGGCGGCCGGGCAACATCTTTGGCAGGGCGCGGTAGGCGGCAACGAAGGCCTCCTGGGCGAGATCCTTCGCCTCCTCGCCGTCGCCGACGATCGCCCGCGCCAGACGAACCGATCGTGCGAAATAGGCTTCAACCAGGGGCCGAAAGGCTTCCTTACGCCCTAGCCGGCAGAAACTTATGGCTTGCTGTTCGGCGACCATCTCCATCGCTGCCCCGTTTTCCCTTTGCCTATTCTGGGATGTGCCGCTCACAGGCATTTTGTTCGGGGGCAGGAGCACTGCCGTCGCCGCCACAACAGCGCGTGGAAGCGACCGGCACGCCCAGATAGAGGCACTCTCAAGCGGGCGCGCCGGGAATCTACCCGCCAGGGGCAAGCCGCCTACTTTTCCAATAGCGCCTCGGCCAGCCACTCCACCGGGTGGCGGGCCTTCCGTCCACTGCCGTGCAACACCTGCTGCCGACAGGATATTCCCGACACCACGACGCCGTCGTCAGGCCGCTGCCGCAGCGTCGAAAAGAGCACCCGCTCGCCGATGGCCATCGAGGTGTCGTAGTGCTCCGCCTTGTAGCCGAACGAACCCGCCATGCCGCAGCAGCCGGAATCGACGAGGGTGGGTCGGTAGCCGGGGACCCAGCCGAGGAGAGCGAGGGTCGGTTCCATGCCCACGACCGCCTTCTGGTGGCAATGACCGTGGACGAGGAGCTGTCTCGGCGTCGGGCGGAAGCGCAATCCCAGGGGCGTCACCGCCGTCTCACCAGCCTTCGCAGCAGCACCTCTGGCGCGCGCAGAGCGTTCCTTGCCATTACCATGGGACGCCTGTGATGCGGCCCGGGTCAGGAACTCCTCGATGAGAAAAACTTGCGAGGCCACCTGCTCAGCGGCCGGATCGGCCGGCAGCAAATCCCGGTAATCCTCGCGGAGCATCAACAGGCACGAGGGTTCGCAGCCGACGATGGGGATGCCCTTGCTGGCATAGCGCGCTAGTCGCTCGACGTTGATGCGAGCCTGTTGCCGCGCCTCTTCGGCCAGCCCGTTCGACAACATGGGCCGCCCGCAACAGACCTTGTCGGCCAGCATCACCTGGTAGCCGGCAGCCTCGAGAACCCTCACTGCGGCGATACCGATATCGGGGTAGTTATAGTTCATAAAGGTGTCATGGAAGAGCACCACCGGGCCCCGCCAGCCTGCAGCCACGCCGACCGACGTCAGGCTCTCCTCCGCACCTGCGGTCCCGGGCCCCGCAGCGGGCGGGGCGGGGCGCGATCTCTGCCGGTGCCGCTCGAACCAGGCCTCGAAGGTCTGCCGGGCGAAGGGTGGCAACGGCCGTTGCCGAGCAATGCCGAACAAGCGCTGGTTGAGCCATCGTCCCGGCCCGGAGTTGCCGAGCCAATTGGAAAGAGGCGCCAGCCGACTCCCCCACTTGCTGCTCTGGGCCACATGACCGAAAAGGCGGGCCCGCACAGGCGTGCCGTGGGCCTCGTAGTACTGTGCGAGGAACTCGTACTTGAGTTTCGCCATGTCGACGTTGCTGGGGCACTCCCCCCTGCAGCCCTTGCACTCCAGACATAGATCCAGAATCTCGTACAGGCGGCGGCTGGTGAACGCCTCCAGCGGCAACGCGCCCGATATCACCGACCGCAGGGCATTGGCGCGGCCTCGCGTGCTGTGCTGCTCGTCCTGGGTAACCATGTAGGAGGGGCACATGGTGCCGGCGTCGGTCTTCCGGCAGTGGCCGTTGCCGTTGCACATCTCGATCGCCTTGTCCATGCCTCCTTCCCGCGACCAATCCAGGAATCGGTCCAGCCGGTGCGTTCGGTAGTCGGTCCCGTAGCGAAGGTCTCGATCGATCCGGTGAGGGGAATGAGGCAACGGGTCGCCAGCGCCGCTGGCCTCTTCGAGGCCCTGCTGTTTAGCCTCCCGCCGATCGAAGGGATCGCAAATGTTGCCCGGGTTCAACCGCCCTTCGGGATCAAAAGCGGTCTTAATTTGCCGGAACGCATCATAGAGAACCTCGCCGTAGAAGTGGGGCAGATATTCGGTGCGGGTACGACCGTCGCCGTGCTCTCCCGACAATGAGCCACCGAACTCCATCACCAGATCCCGGATGTCCTCGGCGATGCCGCGCAGTTTCCTGATATCTTCGCCCTTCTTGCAGTTGATCGAAGGGCGGAAGTGGAGGCAACCGACCGAAGCGTGACCGTAGAAGCCCGCCCAGGTATCGTGAGCAGCAACCACCTGCTGCAGACGCTGCACGTACTCCGGTAGGCGATCCACTTCGACCGCGGTATCTTCGACAAAGGCGATCGGCTTGGCGTCGCCCTTGAGCGACAGCATCAAGGTCAGGCCCGACTTGCGAACCTGCCAGATGTCGGCTTGCGCCGCCGGGCTAGTGGCCGCGTGGAAGCCGTACCCCAGCCCCAGTCGCTGCAGCCGAAGGCGGAGCTGTTCGACGCGGTCGGCAACTTCCTCCGGTTCCTCGCCGCTGTACTCGGTGATCAACACTGCCTCAGGCGAGCCTTCGACGAAGCCGCAGAACCGGGACAGCTGGGGATGGTTCCGTGCCTGCTCCACCACCAAGGAATCGATAAGCTCTACGGCGCTCGGACCGGTGGCGACGATTTCCCGTGCCGCCTCCATGGAGCTCACCAGATCGCCGAACTGCGCCACCCCCAGAGCCGTCGCTCGGGGACGACGGACCAGCCGTACCTTGGCCTCGAGGATCGTCGCCAGCGTGCCCTCGGAGCCGACGATGAGGTTCGCCATGTTGAAGGGCTTGCCGTTGAGAAAATAATCCAGGCTATAGCCGCAGACGTGGCGCATGATCTTCGGGTAGCGCGCCCGAATTTGGTCCTTGTGGCGCTCGATGACCGCGGCTACCGTACGATAGATGCGCCCCTCAGTCCCGTCGAGCCTCTGCTTGGCTTGCAGCTGCACGTCATCCAGCTCACCGAGGAAGACCTCGGTTCCGTCCGCCAGCAAACAGCGCATCTCGAGCACATGGTCGATGGTCTTTCCGTAGACGATGGAGTGCGAGCCGGCCGAGTTGTTGCCCATCATGCCGCCGAGGGTGGCGCGGTTGCCGGTGGCCGTATCGGGCCCCAACTTGAGACCGTGCTCGGCGACAAACTGACTCAGACCGTCCTGCACGACGCCGGGCTGTACCCTCGCCCACTGCTCCTCGACGTTGACCTCGAGGACCCGGTTCAGCCGGGGTGAGCAATCGACAACCACCGCCTCATTGACCGTCTGACCCTCGAGGCTGGTGCCTCCGCCGCGTGGCAGCAGGGGCAGGTCATTCTCGGCGGCGAACTCGACGGTGGCACGCAGATCGTCAGGCTGGTAAGGAACGACCGCCGCCAGCGGCATGGCCCGGTAGATACTGGCGTCGGTGCTGTAGAGTGCCCGGCTCATCGCATCGTCGCGCACTTCCCCCCGGATGCGACGGCCCAATGCTGCTGCTAGATCCTCAGACCAAGGCACGATCGGTCAATTGCTCTCCATTGCGCCGGTGCAGAGATGTGTCATGGCCATGGCAACGAAATGGTCAAGGGACGAGAATCAGTTTATTGTAGTCGAACTCGGTCCCCGGTGAGCCGGGCGGTTCCCACCGACTCCCCATGGCGAGGGTGGAAAGCTGGTGGCGCGGTCGGCGACCACGGCTCCGGGGCATGATCGAGTAGGAGACAACCAGCCAGGATGCGGGTGACGCGAGCGGAGACTGACCCCCGATGCTGACGGCAGCAGCGCTGGCTCCGCTGGCCGCCGTCTTCCTGCTTCTGGTCCTGGCCCGCTGGCCGGCGACGCGGGCCATGCCGGCGGCGTATGGGGTAGCAGTTGCGGCGGCACTCTGGGCTTGGGGAATGCCGCCGCGAGCGATCGCTGCCGCTTCGCTTCGCGGCGCCATGATCGCCCTGTCACTGTTGTGGATCATCCTGCCGGCTCTGGCCCTCCTTTACACTTTACGGGAAACGGGGGGATTGGCGACGATCCGCGCCGGCTTTCACGACATCTCACCCGACCCTCGGGTACAGGCGCTGCTGGTCGCCTGGCTGTTCGGCTCCTTCATGGAGGGGGCTGCCGGCTTCGGCACGCCGGCCGCGGTCGCCGGCCCTCTGCTGGTCGCCCTCGGTTTCCCGGCCATGGCCGCCTGCGCCCTGGCTTTGATCATCCAGAGCACGCCAGTGACCTTCGGCGCCGTCGGCACGCCGATCATCATCGGCATGGGGGAATCCCTGAACGTACCCCGGGTGACAGCGGTTCTGGCGACCAGGGGTGTGGAGTACGAGGGTTTTATTCGCGGCATCGGGGCAAGTGCCGCGACCATCCACGCCATCGCCGGCCTGCTCGTACCTTTCCTGGTGCTCGCTGTCCTCGGCAAGGTCTTCGGCCCCGACCGCAGCGCCCGTCGCGCTCTCGAGATGTGGCGCTTCGCGCTCTTCGCGGGGCTCGCCTTCGTCATTCCCTACGTGACCCTCGCCTGGCTGCTGGGCCCAGAGTTCCCTAGCCTCCTGGGAAGCCTCGTCGCCCTGGCCATCGTCGTACCGGCAGCACGGCACGGCTTCTTGCTCGACGGCATCGAGCCGTGGAGCTTCCCGGAGCCAAAGCAGTGGGATCCGCGATGGCGCGGCTCACTCAACGTAGGAGCCGACACCCCAGCGACCGGAGGGCCGGCTGCCGACACCGCCGCGGGTTCCACCGCCACGAGTCCAGACCGAAACTCGCCTGACGGCGCAACGAGCAGCTCGGAGCCATCGACCGAGGGCCGCAAGGAAGCGCACGAGGCGATGGCGAGCAAGATGAGCCTGCTGCGCGCCTGGTCGCCGTACGTGGTGGCAGCGGTGCTGCTGGTAATGACCCGTATTCCGGCCTTCGGGATTCGCCCTCTGCTCCAATCCGTGCAGCTGAGCTGGAACAGTATCCTCGGCACGCCGCTGTCGCAGTCGATTCAGCCACTCTATTTGCCGGGAACGGTACTGGCCCTGGCGGCGCTCCTGGCACCACTGCTGCACCGCCGCCCGGCGGCCCGTGTGGCGCGACGCGCCTGGGGCGGCGCCGCCCTCACCCTCGCCCGCCCGACCCTGGCCCTGCTCTTCGCGGTGGCGCTGGTGCGCATCTTCATCGACTCCGGCCTCAACGGCAGCGGCCTCGAGAGCATGCCACTATATCTCGCTGGGCAGCTCGCCTCGGCGGTGGGAGGGGCTGGGCCTTTCTTCGCCCCCTGGGTGGGCGCCATGGGTGCCTTCGTCGCCGGCAGCAATACGGTCAGCGACTTGATGTTCGCTGTCTTCCAGTTCGGTATTGCGACTGCCGCTGGCTTACCACTGACCTTGGTGCTCGGCTTGCAGGCGGTCGGCGGTGCTGCCGGTAACATGATCACCGTCCACAACGTCGTCGCCGCCAGCGCCACCGTCGGGTTGGTCGGCGAGGAAGGTTCTTTGATCCGCTTGACCTTGATCCCGATGATCGTTTATCTCATCATCGCCGGCTCGCTCGGGTTGCTGCTCGCGCGGGGCCTGACGCCTTGGCTCCTTTGAGCGCCCCGAGAGCTTGGCGGCGACAAAGCAAGCAGGCGACTTGAAGGCGAGGTCGTTGCTGTGAAGGTGGACGACGAGAGCGAAGAACCTGAAGAGAAGATGAACCGGCGGCAGGCGGGTGGGGCCGGCAGCGAGAACCGTGCCTTCGAGCGCCTCGCGGCCGAGATCTCCATCAACCTCATGGTCTCCCTGCACGGGTTCGATCCCGACGACCACCATTTCGAGGCCAAAGGGATGACCATCAACATCAGCCGCAAGGGGCTGCTGACCCGTGTGAACCGCCCGGTGGCGGAGAATTCCCGCTGTCTGGTCCACATCCCCGGCGGCGAAGGCCGCCTCGGCCGCACACTGATCTACGGCGTCGTCCGACGAACCACCGAAGTAAAAGACTATTTCGAGGTTGCCGTCGAGTTCGACACCCCGCTGGAGTTCTTGCGGGCGCCGGCAGAAGATGGGGAAGAGGCCCCGTAAGCAGGGGCTGTCGCTGCGCGCCACCTGTCCCACTTGCCTCGGCAATGCTCTGGCTTGCTAGCCCGCATTTCTCAACGGGGTTGCGTCGCGAGGGCGTGGGAAAGGGTGCGGGCGCAAGGCGCGCGCTGGGAGGGCTCCGCAGGCGTATTTGACAATACGTCGAGGAGACCGAGCAAGCGCAACGCAGCGAGCGCGCCCTTTGCCGCGCCCGCAGCAGCAAACCGTTGAGATATGCGGGCTAGGGGTGTTGATCCTGTTTGTCGATGGCAGTCTTCATCTCCTCGACAATCTTTCTTACCTGTTTGCGATGCTGGGCCACCGCACGACGCGCATACCAGGCCATCCACAGGGCCACGGCCATGATCGCCAGCGCAATAAGGCCGAAGATCTTCAGCAAGATGGCAGGATTCATTGCCACCAGCCTCCGCCAGAGTTCGGTGCTTGGATCATGGACCCTGCAACCCCTCCCGCCGGCGATGCTATGCTATTCCGTGGCCTGTTTCACGAAGAGGACGGCTTGCCTGGCCATCAGGGTTGACGTATGGGACCCTTTCCACTATGGAATTGAACCTTGGCAGTTGAACGATCCCCATGGCCAGAGAGCATCCGGACAGGCATGGGCGAATGCCCCGCCCGTGCAGCAGTTCATCAGATCGCCGGATGTCGTTAGGAGATTCTAGGATGGATTTGAGGAAGCGTCTTTCCTTTTCTGCAGCAATCGTCGCCCTGGTTTCAGCTCTGGCTGCCTGCGCCGCACAGCCGGCCGAGGCCCCCGCGAGCAAGACCTCGCCGGAACCCGTGGCTGCTGCCGCGGAGCCGGCGCCTGCTCCGGTGCCTCAGGAGCCGGCGGAGCCGCAAGCCGAGCCCCAGGCACCTCAACAGCCCGAGCTCGTCGGCGACATCAGGCTGAGCGATGAGAACTTCGATTGGGGCCAGATTACCGATAGAAGCAGCCCGGCGCCCTACACCTGGACGGTGCGGGTCACCAACGACACCACGCAGACGCTTGACATTACAGTCAAGTTCGACTTTCTCGACGACAATGACAGGATCATAAAGACGGAGCGGAAGACGATTCGTCTAGCTCCGGCCGAGAAGAAAAAGATCAACGAGAACGGCACCATGAAGTACGAAGATGCCAACCGGGTATACAGTTTCCAGGCGACTTACGAGCAATGGAAGATCGTCGAA
>JBHHYG010000148.1:0-8482 GCA_046757445.1 Acidobacteriota bacterium | reverse complement strand
CCTCGATGTGGCCCCGCTGCCACTCCGACGGCTCGCGCACGTCCAACACCTGCATGACCGAGCCGTTCTGTAGGTGGCGATGCAACTCATGGACGCTGATTTGGGGCACGGTAGCCTGCGGCCGGCCGGCGTCAATCCACTCTCCGATGCCGCCGGCAAGATAGCCCGTGACCCGTTGGTCCAGCCCCACGAAGGCGAGCGCCTGCATGGCGCTGTCGGCCTCGGCGTCTTGCGCCAGCACCAGAATGAGGGGGGCGTCGAGCGGCGTGATCCAACCGATCCGTTGCTCGAACTCGGCGCTGCTCAGCTGGATGTTGTAGGAGGCGGGAATGTGGCCGCTGCCGAAGGCGGCGGCCGAGCGGGTATCGACGACCAGGTGGTCCTGGGCCAGCAGGTCGGAAACCTCGTCGACCGCCAGGGGAGCGGCACGGGGTGCATCCATGGTCAGTGGCAGCTTCCCCTGGTTGATGGCGACGATGTTGGCGACGTTCGCCGGTCGGCTCGGTTGGTCTCGGTTCATGAAGGCGACGAAGGCATCACGGTCGTCGAACTGCAGGGAGGGGTTGTGGCGTAGCTCGTAGCCGATCGTAGTGGCAACCTTGCCACTGGTGACGCGCCCTCAGGTGGAGCCGGCGACGTGGCCGGGATAGACCTCGACGAAATCGGGCAGCTCACGCAACCGGGGCATGGCCTTGTCGAAGATGGCCTCGGCGCCCTCGACGCCGCTTTGGGCCAGGTCGGGGCGGGCAACGTCGCCGACGAGCAGGAAGTCGGCGGTGAGGATACACCAGGGATCCTCGCCACGGCTGAGATCGCTGATCAGCAGGTTGATCTGCTCCGGCCGGTGGCCAGGCGCGCGGACGATCTCCATCGTCACCTCACCCATCCGTAGCCGCTCGCCGTCCTTGACCCGCGTGGCCTCGTAGCTGATCTCGGCCAGCTCCGGCAAGATCAGCTCGGCGCCGGAGATCGCGGCCAGCCGGCGGGCTCCCGAAACATGGTCGGCATGGCTGTGAGAGTCGATGACGTAGCGGATCCTCGATGCCTTCCGTGCCGCCATCTCCAAGTAGGGTTGCACGTCCCAAAGCGGGTCGAAGACGGCGCACTCGGCCGCTTCCAGCGAGCCGATCAGGTAGGCAACACAGCCGGTCTGCCGGCGCAGGACAGATTCAAACCACATCTCGATGCCTCGGCATGCGAAGGACGAAGGCGCCGTTGCGCGATGTTGCTGACGGCAATGATCTCATCCACACGGCGGGCGAATACCTGCGGCCGCCGTCTTGGTTTACCGATCGAGGGGAGCCTACAGGTCGAGAAGCGGGACCGCCAGCCTCCTGGTGAGGAGCTAACCCGCATTTCTCAACGGGTTGAGTCGCGAGGGCGTGGGAAGGGGCGCGGGCGCAAGGCGCGCGCCGGGAGGGCACCGGAGGCGTATTTGACAATACGTCGAGGAGCCCGAGCAAGCGCAACGCAGCGAACGCGCCCCTTCCCGCGCCCGCAGCAGCAAGCCGTTGAGATATGCGGGCTAACCCGCATGTCTCATCTCCCTCGCGACGTAGCGCGATGAGAAATGCGGGCAACGGCCTGGCGATCGTCCAGATGCGGGTGCAGAAGGCGGGTCGCTGCCTTCGCTTCGTACGGATCCTACGAGCTGTCCAGGACTTCCCGCACCTTGCGGGCCAGCTCAGCAGGCGTGAAAGGCTTTGAGATGAACGGAGCCCCCGGCCCCAACTCCTCATGGTGGGCAAAAGCCGTCTGCGGGTAGCCGGACATATAAAGGACCCTCAGAGAACGAGTTTCTCCCGACAGCAACCGGTATAGGGATTGCCCATCCATCTGCGGCATGACGACGTCGGTGAGCAGGAGGTCGATCTCATCGACGTGCGTCGCGAAGAGCTCCTTGGCCTGGTGGGGGTCACCGGCGACGAGCACGGAATAGCCCTGTGCCTCGAGCCCGCGCCGGGTGATCGCTCGGACTGCTGCGTCGTCCTCGACGAGCAGCAGCGTCTAGGATCCGACGACGGTCGGCACCGAGGCGACCCTCGAGTCGATCTCTTCCTTGTGGATCGAAGGTGGGTTCATTTGCAGGAAACTCTGGTGCTCGTCACTCTCGAATCACTTGCAGGTCGTGCCCCTGACCGTAGGCGAGCGACGAGCAGTGGGCCGTAGGAGAAGGGTGTATATACACTTATCATCGAAAAAAATCATCTCTCCGCAGCGACGGCAACCGTCGCGCCCAGTTCCTGCAACAGCTCGCCAAAGCGCTTCCGTCCCAGGCCCCTGACCATGCGAGCCTGAGCGCGTTGCCACAGGGGCGCCGCGCGGGCCATGGCCTTCCTTCCGGCTTCCGTGAGCACGACCAGGCGGGCGCGGCGATCCTCGCCCTCCTCGATGCGGATCAGGCCACGCCGTTGGAGCGGCTTCAGGTTGCGCGTCAGGGTGGTTCGCTCCATCACCAGCTCATCGGCGAGGTGGCTCATGGTCATGGGTCCGTTCGCCTCCGCCAGCGTCAACACCGGCAGCTGTGTGGCCTTGATCCCACTCGGCCGTAGCTGGGCGTCGTAGTATTGCGTGACGGCGCGGCTTGCCATGCGCAGGTTCAGGCAGATGCACAGCTCCGCCCTCTCGTGGGGCGAGAGGCCCATCGCTCCCGGTGATTTCCTTGCGCCAGCTTCGACTCGTGTCGCAATCATATACGACTGTGCCGCCGGCCGTGTCAAAGGCAGCGGGCCGTCCCCTTTCCCACGCCCTCATGACGAAAACCGTTGATAGCGCTACACTTGGGCGAACCGTTCCTGCAGCAACAGCCTCACAGAAGGTTCTTCCACCCAACATCGGGGCTTGACCGGCGTTCTGCTACAAGACACTATACAATGTAGTTATCAATAATAGATATCTACACAGAGTAAAGTGATGGCCGTACTTTCACCTGTCACTGCTCGTGAAGCCGTGCACGTGCTCATCCTGCGGGAACTCGCTGCTTCGGGAGGCAGAAAGAGCTTGGTCCTGAAGGGCGGTGTAAATCTGCGGCTATTCTTCGGCAGCGTCCGATACTCAGCGGACCTGGATCTCGATGGGGATCCCAGGGCGGCGGTCGGCCTCAATAGCACGATCAAAGGAATCTTCGCCAACCGCAATATGAGTCGACGGCTCCGCGAGCTCGGCATCCGCGGCCTCGATCCGGGCGGAGGCCCCAACAAGGACACCCCGACTACGTTTCGCTACAAGTTCGGGATCATTACGTCGGGCGACGTACGCTTCCCGACTAAGGTCGAGATTTCTTACCGTGAGCGGAGCGGCGTGGACGAGGTGCTCGTCGAAGCGGTGGACGCGGAGATCGCCAGGGCATACCTCCCGGCTGAAGAGACGGAGCTCGAGGTGCCCCATTACTCGAGGACGCCTGCTGTTCGTCAGAAGATCAGTGTGTTGGCGGGACGTGCGCTTGTACAGGTGAGGGATCTCTTCGATCTTTATCTACTCAGCCGAAGCGATGCCAGTGATCTGTCGTTGTCGTATCTTGCCGAGGTGTTCCAATCCAAGACGCTGGAGCAAGCTCACGACCGTGCCCTCGGGGTTTCCTATGGCGAGTACCGCGGCCAGGTGCTCGAGTTCTTGAGCGAGGAAGCGAGGGCGAGATTCGAGGATGAAAGAGCGTGGGACGAGGTCCAGCTCTCCGTTGTGGGCTTGATCGAGCGTATCGCCGATCTCAAGAAAGAGTTTGATAAGGAATGAATAAGGTAACGGAAGCGATCTGGAAGTCGCTCCTGCCACGATCGCCGGTCTTCACGACAGCCCAAGTGGCTGAGGTCGCCGACGCGCGGCTGTCGAATGCTTCGCGTGACCTCTCGAAGCTCGCTCAGCGGAGCATGCTTACACGCGTCAAGCGCGGGCTATGGGCTGTTACAAACCACCCTGACTTTTCCCCATACGCCGTTGTGCCGTTCCTCTTTGGGGCAGAGGAGAAAGGGTATGTCTCGCTGCTGACTGCTATGAACCTCCACGGAATGGTGGATCAGATTCCCCAAGTGATTCTGGTGGTGACGCTCACCCAGCGGCCGAGGCTCATGGCTCCTGTCGGTACCTACGAATTCCATCAGTTACATGCCGATCTCTTCGGAGGATACAGGCCGTATCGGCACACAGGCAGCTTTCAGATCGGGACCCGCGAAAAGTCTCTTTTCGATGCTCTCTACCTTTCTGCATGCCGCGGACAGAGGTTCGCGCATCTTCCGGAAATCGATCTCGGCGATGACTTTTCAGAGAGCATCGTACGCGGCTGGATAGGGAAGATCGATCATCGACCGCTGAGGATTGCAGTGGCGGACAAATGGGAAAAGTTCCTGGTCAAACAGGAACTCCGGCGTGCCGCCCAGCTTGGGGGCGCGGCGATTTGAAGCCTGAGCCAGAGGCCACTCGTATGTGGGCGTGGATCCGTAAGCGGAAGACTTGGCTGCTGACGGTCTCCGGTGTCTTGCTTGGCGCGGGTCTGGTGCTCGAGCTGCGACTCCAGCAGCACTTTTATTCTCAGCTCACCTTCGCTGTTTCGGCTCTGCTGGCAGGACCGGACATCTTCCGCGTCGCCTGGAAGTCGCTGAAGGAGCGGCGTCTGGGAATGAACTTCCTCATGACCATTGCTGCCGTCGGTGCTTTCGGCACCGGACACGGCGAGGAAGGTGCCGCGGTCTTGTTCCTGTTCGCCATCGCCGAGGGACTGGAGGAGTACGCGGAGACGAGGGCGCATTCGAGCATCGGCAAGCTCTTGCAGCTAGCACCCTCCACCGCGAGCGTCAGGCGCGACGGCGAAGAGGTTCAAGTGCCGACGGAAGAAGTGAGGCCAGGCGAGACGATCCTTCTGCGGCCGGGGGAGAAGATCCCGCTGGATGGCATCGTTCGTGAGGGAAGCTCGAGCGTTGACCAGGCGGCGATCACCGGTGAATCCGTTCCGGTCGAGAAAGGTCCGGGCAGCTCCGTGTTCGCGGCCAGCCTTGTCAACGACGGCTATCTCGAGGTCGAGGTCAGCAAAGCATCGTCGGAGACGCTGCTGGCACGCATCGTCGCGCTGATCGAGGGTGCGGAGAAACATCGTTCACGTACGGAGAGGTTCGTCGACCGCTTCGCCCGCCTCTACACGCCGACTGTGGTTGCCCTGGCGGTCGCAACGGCCATCATTCCACCCCTGGCTTTTGGCTTGTCCTTCTCCGCGTGGCTGTACAGGGCGCTTGTTCTGCTAGTCGTTTCTTGCCCCTGCGCGCTTGCCATCTCGACGCCAGTCTCCTTCGTGTCGGCCCTGACCAGCGCGGCGCGGCAAGGGGTCTTGATCAAGGGCGCGGAGTACGTGGAGGCGATCCGCAGCGCCCGTGTCTTCGCCTTCGATAAGACCGGCACGCTCACCCAGGGGCGCCTGGCGGTGGACTCTGTGATGCCCCTGGGGGAAGGGGCAGAGGCGGAGATGATCCGGATCGCCGCTGCCATCGAATCCCGTTCGCTGCACCCTGTCGGCCAGGCGATCGTCGGGCACGCCAGGCAGATCGGCCTCGACATCGATGAAGTCGAGGATTTTATCTCCACCAGCGGGAAGGGAGTTACGGCGACCTATCGGGGAACCAGGTACTTGCTCGGCAACGCCGCCTTTCTGGCGGAGCGGGGCCTTACCGTGCCGGCGGAGATCGTTGCACGGCAGCAAGGGCGGGGCACTACGGTCGTTCTTCTGGCCTCGGAAGAAAAGCTCCTCGCTTGCATCGGCGTTTCCGATCAACCACGGTCCGCGGCCGTCGAGGCCGTGAGGGTCTTGCACAGGCACGGATTTCACACGGTGATGCTCACCGGCGATGCGCGCCGGACGGCTGAGGCGATGGCCACGCAAGTCGGTATCGACGAGGTTCACGCCGAGCTGCTGCCCGAGGACAAGGTCGACGCCGTGAAGAGGCTGGGTGAGCGGTACGGCGGGGTGGTCGTCGTCGGCGACGGCGTCAACGACGCCCCGGCCTTGGCGGAGGCATCGGTGGGGATCGCCATGGGGGTAGCGGGAACCGACGTGGCCCTGGAGACCGCCGATATCGCCCTCATGGAGGACGACCTGGGAAAGCTTCCCTATCTGGTGGAGCTGAGCAGTCGAACCCTGCGGGTGGTTCGACAGAACATCGTCGCCTCGATCTCCATCAAGGGAACTCTCGGCCTGCTCGCCCTGCAGGGCATGGTCAGCCTCTGGGTGGCGGTGGCCATCGGTGACATGGGCCTGTCGCTGGCCGTCATCCTGAACGCCCTGCGGGTCGGGCTGTTGCACGTTGGAGCCAAGCGCTAAGTACCCCGTTTCATGACTACGGTAGCGTTTGTGGCGAGCGCCAGCAGCAGCAGCAGCAGCCGCCGCGCCCGCTGCGTGGGACCCTTGCGGGTTCTTCAGCCGCCTGCGAAAGACGGGCGACGAAAACGTAGGGGAAAGGGCTTGACTCCGTAGTATGGTACGGACTTTACACTATCCCTTTGAGCAGCTAGCCGGAGCTTCTCAACGGGACGTGTAGCAAGCGGTCGCAAGGGCCGCGAGGACAAGGCGCGCGCCGGTTCGAGGGCGTAGGTGTACTCCTGCAGTACGTCGAGCCCTCAAGCCAAGCGCAATGCAGTGATGGCGGTCCTGGCGCTCACGCAGCCGCGAGCCGTTGAGAAGTTCGGGCTAAAGAGAGGAACAACGATGCAGACACTGACCATTGGAAAAGTCGCTCGTCTGGCCGACGTCGGGGTCGAGACGGTGCGATTTTACGAGCGCAGGGGGTTGATCGCCGAGCCACCTCGAAGGGCGTCCGGCTATCGACAGTATCCACAGGAGACAATCGCACGGATTCGCTTCATCCGGCGCGCCAAGGAACTCGGCTTCTCGCTGCAGGAGATCAGCGAGCTGCTGGCCCTGCGCCTTGATCCAGAAACTACTTGCCGGGAGGTCCGCGATCGAGCGGAGGCGAAGATCGCCGACATCGAGGAGAAGACGCGAACGCTCCGCAGGATGCAAGAGGCTCTGGCGAAGCTGACGGCTGCCTGCAGCGGGCGTGGCTCGGTGAGCGAGTGCCCGATCCTCGAAGCTCTGGATGAGCCTTAGCCCGCATATCTCAACGGCTTGCTGCTGCGGGCGCGGCAAAGGGCGCGCTCGCTGCGTTGCGCTTGCTCGGGCTCCTCGACGTATTGTCAAATACGCCTGCGGAGCCCTCCCGGCGCGCGCCTTGCGCCCGCACCCTTTCCCACGCCCTGGCGACGCAACCCGTTGAGAAATGCGGGCTCGAACTGACGGAGGCATCGACATGAGGGGAGACAACATCATGAAGTATCGGGTTGTTCGAATAAGACGTTACCTTGCCGTTCTCCTTATCTCAGGGCTGCTGATGATCCCGGCGCAGTCAGCTGCCGTCGCGGGCGTAGCGACGGGAGGGAATCTGGGCATGCTGGAGGTGAGCGTGCAGGTCGATGGGCTGTCGTGTCCGTTTTGCGCCTACGGCCTCGAGAAGAAGCTCCGCAAGGTAGAGAACGTCGCCGGGTTGAAGATTCAGGTGGATGAAGGACGAGCTGTGCTGCGACCCGAGGAAGGAACGAGCCTCGACCTCGCCTCTGTTGAGAAGGCTGTGCGAGACGGCGGCTTCTCGCCCCGGGAAATCACTCTCCGCGCCCGCGGCCAGATTACCGAGTTCAACGGCGTCCCGGCGCTGGAGTTGCCGAACGACACTGTGCTCTTGCTCGCGGACAATGCCGAAACCGCTGCCCTGCTCGAGTCGATGCACGGCACGGGGAGCGACGGCGGCGGGCCGATGGTTCTGGTGGAAGGACGGGCTGTCCTCGAGTCGAAAGACGGCCACACCGGTCACCCCTATACGCTCACCATCAGCTCGTTCGAGGTTGATTGATGGCGGCGGTGCCAACGGGGCGGGCAGCGGCACCGAGGACAGTGAGCCAGGCGTTCGTCGTCGGAGTCAGTGTGCTGGCGCTGTTCATCGCCTGGCCGGCGAGTGCCCTGGCCCAGGGCCCTCCCATCAACACCCAGAACGCCTTTGTCACCGGCCTGAGCGGGGCGGCTTTTCGCACCTTCTTTCTGGCCTTCGATCGTCGTGGACTCCGGCTCGACGGTGATTCGGTCGACGATCCGCTGGATCGGGAGGTGCGGGTGCGGGGGCAGGTCTTCGTGCTTCCCTACGAGCTGGTCTCCAACCGGCTGGTGGTCATGGCGGTGGCGCCGTACCTGGACAAGACCCTCGAGATGGGCCCCCCAGGAAATCGCCGGCAGCTGTCGGTCGACGGTTTCGGTGACCTGGCGGTGGCCGCCAAGCTCGGCATCTACCAGCGCGACCGCCCCAACCGCACCACCCGGGCTGCGCTGTTCGGGCGCCTGAAGCTGCCGACCGGTGATGACGATGCCACCGGACCCGGCGGCCAGCCGCTGCCCAGGAGCCTGCAGCTCGGCACCGGCTCTGTGGACTACTCTGGTGGCATTATCCTCACCCACAGC
>JBHHYG010000147.1:0-8580 GCA_046757445.1 Acidobacteriota bacterium | reverse complement strand
TCGACGTACTGCACGAGTACGCCTGCGCCCTCGAACCGGCGCGCGCCTTGTCCTCACGGCCCTTGCGCCCGCTCGCTTCACGACCCGTTGAGAAGTGCGGGCTCTAGTGCACAAAGGAGAAGGCCCGAGCCATGGGTAGAGGACGCACTGGCCCAGCTTTTCGCAGCCGCATCGAGGTGGCCAGATGGGCGCCGTAGCGGGGAAGTGGCAGCGCAACCTGCTGCGGTATTTCTCCCTCCTGGGCACCTGGAGCATCCTCCTGCTCCCCACTGCTTCCTCGCCGGCAATTCCCCTCGACGCGCGAGCCCAGGCCGAGACGGTCGCTGCCCGCCCCACTGCTGCTCCACCCCTGCAACTGCCGACCGCAGTCCACGTCCACTCGACGGCGAGCACCGGCAGGCTCGACCTCGACTCGCTTTCCTTGCTTGCCCGCGACCAGGGTGTAGAGGCCGTCGTCTTGAGCGAGAACTTGGTGCTCCGGATCCGCTACGCGCCGTGGCCCCTCCACTATTTCTTTGAGCTGCAACGTCAGCTGCCGTCGTTATCGGTCTATGGAATCAGGCGTCACTTGAGGGAGATCGCGGCGGCGCAGGAGCGCCACCCCGAAGTCCTGCTCCTGCCCGGCGTCGAGGTCATGCCCTACGTCTACTGGACCGGCTCTCCGATCGGCGGCGATCTGACCCTGCACGACATGCAACGGAACGTGCTGGTGATTCCGCCCATCGCTACTCTTGAATCGAGAAGCGCGGACGAAGCTCAGATAGCGACCGGCGACAGATTCCTGGTGTCGAGCCGAGATACCGGAACCTTCTTCGACAGCATGCCGGCGATCGGCAACCCCGGGGCCGAATCCTACGGCTGGGGGAGCCTTCTGCTATTTCTTCCCGGCTTCATCCTCGCTCTAGCGGGCAGCGTTCGCCTGGCGACAAACGCCGCGGCCGATGCTCCCCGGAGCGACTCGGAACGGAAAGGTCTCCTTCGAGGTCACGGGTCGCGCTTGCGGGCCTTCCTCTTGCTGGGGTTGGGGATCGGACTTCTGGTGAGCAACTTCCCCTACACCGAGCCTGTCATCCGTGCCTATGATCCTGCTGCCAGCCTGCTCCCTTATCAGCGGCTCTCTGGCTACGTGCGCGGCGGCGGCGGGCTGGTCTTCTGGTCGATGCCGGAGGCCGTCGATGATCGACGCCTGCAAGTCGGACCGATTCCGGTCCGGCTGCTGACCAATCCCTACCCGCAGGCACTGGTGACCACGGAAGGCTATACCGGAGTCGGTGGGGTCTACGCGGACACGGTGACCATCCTGGAGCCAGGGGCACTCTGGGACCGGCTGCTGCTCGCCTATTGTAGGCGCGAAAGACCGAGGCCACCCTGGATGATCGGTGAAAGCGCCTTCCACTTTTCGGGCCAGGCCGGCAAGCACCTCGGTGACGTGCTCACCGTTCTGCTCGTGGAAGAGAAGAGCCGAGCCGCTGCCTACGAGGCCCTGGGGCATGGACACAGCTACGCCCTGCGCAAGAACTCGGCCGGCGACCTACGCCTCGGCGAGTTCACCCTCGGCGCCCGGCAAGGCGGTAAGGTGGCATGGCCCGGCGACACCTTGGAGCTTGCCGGGGGTGATCGCTTCGAGCTGACCGTGCAGATCATCTCCAAAGGCGACGAGGAGGTGCCTGTCCATGTCGAGGTGATTCGCCAGGGCCTTGCGCATCTCAGCTGGAACGACGTGACGCCGTTCCGGCGCCAGTTGACGGAGTCCTTGGCCCCCGGCGAGGGTACCGTCTACTACCGGCTCGATGTTGAAGGCCCCAGACCCCTGCACATCGCCAGCAACCCGATTTTCGTGAGACGCCGATGAAGACGCTCGCCGCCCATCAGCCTCAGTACTTGCCCTGGCTGGGTTTCTTCGACAAGCTCGATCGGGCTGACATCTTCGTCCTTCTCGACAACGTGCAGTTCAAGAAGAACGAATGGCAGAACCGAAATCGCATCAAGACATCGGAGGGGTGGCAGTGGCTGACCGTGCCTGTGCGACATCGATTTCCGCAATCGATTGCCGAGGTAAAAATCGACCAGCAGGCGCCGTGGGAAAGAAAGCACCTTCAGGCCCTGCAGTCGAACTACGGCAAGGCAACGCACTTCGACGATACGATGCGGCCCATCAGGAAGGCTCTCGGAGCCTCCTGGGGCCACCTCGCCGCCCTCAACACCGCCCTCATTCGTGGCCTCGCGACCGCCCTCGGAATCGACACGCCGTTGGTGCTCGCCTCAACGCTGACAGCGCGCGCGCAACCGAACGATCGCCTCATCGATCTGTGCACGGCCCTCGAGGCCGACACCTATTTGTCGGGGCCGGGTGCCAGCGGGTATCTCGATGTCGGGGCCTTCGAGAACGCCGGCATCAGCGTCAGATTCCAGCAGTTCGACCACCCCGTCTATCCACAGCTGTACGGCCCGTTCGAAGCCAACCTCTCGGTTGTTGACCTGCTCATGAACTGCGGCGGGGAAAGCCTGTCGGTGATCAGATCTGTGGAGGGCCGGTGAGAAATCCGGGCTAGTACCCTACCCATTGCCGGCACACGCTCCTACACTTGGGCTGCCGCGAGGCCAACGTCGGCAGCATATCTCACGGGTGGCGGCCAGGCTGGTGGATGCAGGGCGGGCAACGGGAGAAGGAAGCAGGCATACCACAGGAGAGCGCATGAGAATCCTCGCCCTTGGCTGCCATCCCGACGATATCGAGTTCGGCTGTGGAGGAACGCTCATCAAGTACGCTCTCGCCGGACACCAGGTTTCCATGATGGTGTTGACCGAGGGACAAGCCGGTGGGGACGGTGATGCCCGCCGCCAGGAACAGGAGAAGGCGGCAAGGTTCCTCAAGTGTGCGCAACTCTACTGGGGGAATTACAAGGATACGGAGGTGCCCTTGACCCAGGCTTCCATCCAGCGCATCGAGGATGTCATTGCCGACGTGCAACCCGACTTCATCTTCGTCCACTTCGGCGACGACACACACCAGGATCATCGTAACCTGGCGGCCTCTACGGTCACCGCGACACGCTACACTCGCAACGTCCTCTTTTACGAGGGCCCGACGACGCAGAACTTCACCCCCACAGTTTTCGTCGATGTCAGCGAAGTCATGCAAGCGAAGATCCAGGCGCTCGAGGCACACGCCTCGCAGGTCGGCAAGACCAACATCGGTGATCTCAATATCGTCGATCTGGCCCGCGCTGCCGCGCTGTTTCGCGGCACCCAAGCCCGCGTCAGGAATGCCGAGGGATTCATGCCGCTGCGCCTGTTCATCAATGTAGTCTCCGGAGATTAGCCTTGCCCGCGGCGCAACCGCAGGAACAGAAAGCGCAAAGCTCGTCGGCAGGGCAACCCTACATCCCTCATTCCCGGCCAGCGCTCGGCGACGCCGAGGCGCAGGCTCTTCAGCATGTCGTCGCCTCGCGAATGCTCGCGCAGGGGCCGGAGGTCGAGCGATTGGAGTCTGCGCTGGCCGACCTCCTGCGCCCGGCCTCTGAGGAGGAGCAAAGGAGCAGGGTTCACCCGGGAGTGGCGGTCAGCTCGGGAACCGCAGCTCTCTATCTGGCGCTGCGTGCCCTCGGAGTCGGTGAGGGAGAGGAGGTCTTGCTGCCGGCGTACGTCTGCGCCAGCGTTCTTCAGGCCGTCCGTTACGTGCGAGCTATTCCTCGCTTCGTCGACTGCGACCCGTCAACCTTCAACCTCGATCCCGACGATGCGCTCGCCAAGCTCGGCAAGCACACCAAGGCCATCATCGTCGCTCACCTGTTCGGCTTACCCGCCGACCTGGATCCGTTCCTGCAGATGGGCCCAGCGGTGATCGAGGACTGCGCCCAGACACTCGGTGCGGACTACAAGGGCGGAATCGTCGGCAGTTTCGGCCAGGCAACTGTCTGCTCGTTCTACGCAACGAAACTGCTGGCGGCCGGCGAAGGCGGCATGGTGCTGAGCCCCTCCGGTCGGCTTCTCGACGAGGTCAGGGCGCTACGGGATTGCGAACAGGCACCCCAGCGGGAGTGGGCATTCAACTTCAAGATGACCGACCTGCAGGCGGCCCTGGGACGGGTGCAATTGGGCCGCCTTCCAGAGCTGCTGGATCGTCGCCGCCAGCTTGCCGAACGCTACCGGCGAAGGCTTGCAGGGCTTGCCCTCGAGCTGCCCGGCGAGCCCCCGGACCGCGACCATCAATACTACCGTTTCGTCATCTCCATCGGCGATCATCGCCTGGCGCCGCTACTGGACCGCTGTGAGCGAATGGGGCTGGCATGTCGTCGGCCTGTGGGGTCGTTGCCGGCCCCCGTGCAGGAGAAGCTCGAGGAGTTGCCCGGATGCCGTCAAGCCTTTGATCATGCCTGTTCCATTCCTCTCTATCCGGCCCTCTCGGAGGATGAAGTCGAGCTGGTTCTGGATCGATTCAGCGCCGCTATCGGGGGCGACGATGCCTGAGATTCGCGAGCTTGGACGGGCTAGGCTCAGCACTATCCTTCGCATCGTCCTGCTGCTGGTGCTGCTGGCCCTGCTGTTGCCCGATATCCGCTCTCGATTTTTCTCCGCCGGCAACCGCTGGCTGTACGTGCTGGCTTTGAGCTTTTCCCTGTCCGGCCTCGCCACTCCTCTCATGCGATGGCTGGCGCAGCGGGTCGGCGCCGTCGACGAGCCGGACGGCAGGTGGGGCAGGAAGATCCACGACCGCCCCACCGCACTGCTCGGCGGCGTCGCCATCTGGCTGGCGGTGGTCGGCGCCCTCTTCGCCAACGACGTCTGGCCCGCCGGCCTGGCCGCCGTCCTTGCCACCGCCTCTCTGCTGCTCCTCTTCAGCGCCGTGGACGACGTCCGTCCGATCGGCTCGTGGACGAAGCTTACGGTCTTCGTGGTCAGCGCCGCCCTGGCCGTTGCGGCGGGCGCACGGGCGACGATTTTCCCCGCCAGTACGCTCGGTACAACCCTCAATGCGCTGCTGAGCTTCGTCTGGATCATCGGCATCTTCAACGCCCTCAACTTTCTCGACGGCATGGACGGATTAGCCACCGGCCTGTCGATCGTCATCGCCACGTTTACCGGCTTGGTGGCCTTCGAGACTGGGCAAGCCGCCCTAGGGTGGGCCTCTGCAGCCATCGTCGGCGCCTGTCTGGGGTTCCTCCCATTCAACTTCAGACCCCGAGGCCGGGCGACGATCTTCCTCGGCGACGCTGGTAGCAACTTCCTAGGCTTCATGCTCGGCAGCATTGCCCTGCTTGGGTATTGGGCAGACGCCAACCCGCTGGTCGCGATCAGCAATCCGCTGCTCGTTTTCTCCGTCCTCATCTACGACATGACCTATATCAGTGCCGCCCGCATTGCCTCAGGCAAGGTCCGCAGCTTTTTCGAATGGATCAACTACGTCGGCCAGGACCACCTCCATCACCGCCTGCTGGCGGTGCTCGGCAGCCGCCCGAAGGCGGTCATCGCCATCTTGCTGATGAATGGCTGCCTCGGCCTCGCCGCCTTGGCCCTGCGCGCCGCCGCATCGGGGACCGCCCTGCTCCTGCTGCTGCAGGCCTTCCTGATCCTCGTTCTGATCACCATGCTGGAGCGGCGCGGCAAGCGCCTGACGGCCGGATGAGCGACGGAAGCAGGCGGCCGGAGGGAAGGAAGCCAGGGGCGCACGGCGCGCCTCATCCGGGCGCCCCGAGAAACAATCGACCGTCGACCCTGGTGGTCGACTTCGACGGCACCATCGCCGAGTGGTCCCCGCGCGGCTTCCCCGACATCGGTGAGCCGGTGGAAGATGCCCGCTATTTCCTCGAGCTGCTGAAGAGCGAGGGATGGAAGATCATCATCTACAGTTGCCGGAACGGCCTGGTCCACGAGGCCCAGATGGCCCGCTGGCTTCAGCAACACCGGATTCCCTACGACGAGATCAACCACAACCCGGACTATCCCTGGGCTGCCGGAAAGCCTGTCGGTGACATCTACCTCGACGACCGCGGCCTGCAGTTCGGCGGCAGCTGGCAAGAGGCGTACCGGCAAGTGCAGGAGTTCCTGCACCTGCGCGGCCGCAGCCGTCTGAGCCGGCAGAACCTGCCGGCCGAGAAGAACGGCGACAGATAACCGCGGCTAGTCGAACAGCATGGCCTCGATCACCATGCCGGGTCCGAAGCCGACGGCGACGCACGGACGCGGGGCCCGGCGCCGCTGCATGCGCTCGAGAATGAACAAGACGGTGGCGGACGACATGTTGCCGTACTCGCCGAGCACCTCACGAGAAACCGACAAAGCGCCGTCGTCCAACCCCAAGGCTGCTGAGAAGGAGCTGAGGATTCTGGGCCCTCCCGGGTGCACGGCCCACGAGCCGACCTGATCGATCGACAGGCCGTTTTGCCGCAGCCAACCTGCGAGCCAATCTGGAAGATGCTGCTCGATCAGGAGCGGCACGCGCGGCGAAAGGGTCATCTGGAATCCGTGGTCGGCGATGCGCCATGACATGGCATCCTGAGAATCGGGAATGAGCAGCGTGCCGTTCGAAATCGCCTGCCAGCCATCTCGAGCGGCCCGCAAGGCGGATGGCATTCCCACCACGGCCCCGGCACCATCGGCGAAGAGCGCGTTGGCGACGATCTTTCCCGCGTCCCATCCATAGTAGAAATGCAGGCTGCAGAGCTCTACCGCGCACACCAGCACCCTTGCGGCCGGGTCGGCCTCGGCAAAGGAAGCTGCCAACCTGAGCCCGTTCAGCGCACCATGGCAGCCCATGAAGCCGACGTGTGTCCTCTCGACGCCGACCGGCAACCCCAGTCCCTGGATCAGGGCTGCATCCAGCCCCGGAGCGTTGAAGCCGGTGCACGATACGGTCACCGAATGGGTGAACTCGCCTGGATCGACCCCGGCATCCTCGATCGCTCTACGGGCGGCCGCCAGCGCCAGAGGGGGGGCCTCGGCCTCGTAGCGTCGCATGCGCTGCTCGGTTGTGGGACTGCAATCGGCATCTTGCCGGGCCTGTGGATAGAAAGATTGGCGGCTGGCCAGAGAGCCGTTGGCGCCCCGTAGTAACACACTGTGTCGCTTGCGGACCCCCGTCCTCCGGTACAGCACAGGCAGAAGCCGGGCGCGTTCCTCGCTTTCACAGCAGAGGGACTTGCTGAGCTCCGCGGCATCCTCCTGCGAGATGGAGTACGGGGGAACGGCGGTGCCGAAGCCGGCGATACGAAGGGTCACCCTCAGGTTGCCTCCCGCAACACCGGCCTGGCATCAAGCTTGCGGATCACGGGACCTGCCAGGTTCGGGTTGTGCGCGACGGCAGCAATCGCCAGGCGGGCGAGCAACGGCCTGCGCAGCAGCCGGGCGAGGACGCGACAGGGGCGCTGTGCCCTGAGGACGGTGGCTCGATAGTCGCGCTCCCATCGATCCGCCAGGGATGGATCCCAGGCTAGCGCGGCCCTGTGTGCGAGCGGGGCCAGGCTCACCGCCGAAGACAACGCCCAACGGATTCCTTCGCCGGTGAACGGCTCGATCGAGCCGCCGGCGTCGCCGACGGCGAAGGACCTCTCGGCGGCGACGACTTCCCGGCCGAGGGCGAGGGCTGGGGTTCCTTTCCAGACCAGCGACCTGAGCCCGGCTATCGGCGGCAGCCCGGCCTCGGCGATGATCTCGCTTGCCGACGACGCCGGGCCGGAGCGGCGGCGAAGACGGCTCCTGTCGAAGGCCGCCGCCACGTTCAGCCGCCCGTCCTGCAAGCGCACCAGGCCCACGTAGCCCCCCGTGCCCACCGCCATATAGATCGTCCCAGGCCGGTAGAAGGCCGGACCACGGGCGCTGACCGCCCCGGCGCCGTACCGTAACGCCGGTGCCGGGCGGGCGGTGCGGCCGGCCCGGAAGCCACTCGCCAGCCCGTCGGCCATCACCACCACGCGGGCTGAGATCACCAGCCGTCCACCGGCAAAGTCCAGGCCGACGCGGCGGCAGTCGGCCCGGCAATCAAGCAGGGATGCGCGGGCCCTCGGCAGGAACTCTGCCCCGGCCTCGATGGCAGATCGGATCAGCGCCGTGTCGAACGCTTCCCTCGACAAGGAAGCACCGGGGGGCAAGGGTATCGAGGCATGGCGCGACCAGCCGGCGAGGTGGAGGCGATGCAAGCGGACACCGCCCAAGCGGCCGACGATCTCCCCCAAGCCCAGCCGCTGCAAAAGCGAAAGCGCGGATGCGCTCAGGCAGGCGCCGCAGACCTTCCGGCGAGGGAATGCTTGTCGATCGACCAGCAATACCGACAAGCCCCGGACGGCGAGCTGGTGTGCCGCCAGCGCACCACCGGGGCCGGCGCCGACAACCATGGTGTCCCAGGGACGGTGCGAGGCCAGGTGCGCCTTGATCGTCGCTTGCAGGCTCACGGGTCCCACGCGGGTCGCAGTCGGCGGCGAAGAGGATTCTCCAGCCCGCATTTCTCATCGGGCTTCGTCGCCAGGGCGCGGATAGGCCCACGCCATTGCGGTCGCGCAGCCGCGAGCCGTTGAGAAGTTCGGGCTAGCCCGCATATCTCAACGGGTTGCGTCGCGAGGGCGTGGGAAAGGGTGCGGGCGCAAG
>JBHHYG010000146.1:0-8599 GCA_046757445.1 Acidobacteriota bacterium | reverse complement strand
TCTCCAGATAGGGGCCGGAGTAAAGCCGCGAGGTGTCGAAGGCCTCGCGGATGGCCACCGTGCCGGCCTTTTCGTCTCTCAGGCCGCTGAGCTGGCCGATGATCTCCGCCTTCAGCTTCGCCGCCTCCTCCCCCGGCGCCACCGTGCCGTCGGCCTCGCGCCCCTCGATGTTGAGGAACAGGCCGGTGAGGCCGAGCGCGTAGGCCTTGGTTTTCGACCAGTCGACCTCGCGCAGCCACTCGCTGCTGCCGTCGCAGCCCTCCTTCAGGGTCAGGTAGCCGTTGGCGTGCAACCAGCTGTTGAGGTTGACACCACGGCGGAAGGAGTTGAAGCCATGGTCGGAGAGGACCATCAGCATGTCGCCGTCGCCGAGCTTGCTCATCACCTTGCCGACCAGCGCATCGTTGTGTTGGTAGAGCCGCTCGATAGCGTCGCCGTGCTCGGGGTTGTCGATCCCCCTGGCCGCCGGGTGGCCTTCCTCGAGGTAGCGCCAAAACATGTGCTGGATGCGGTCGGTGCCGTCGAAGACACAGACCAGGGATCCGCGACGAAGCTTCTCGAGGGCGGCGAACAGCATTGCCTCCCGCTCGGCGTCGATGTCGTAGGTCTGCCGCAGAAAGGTGTCGTCGTCGATGACGCCCTCGTTGAGGGCCCAGGTGTCCTCCGCCAGTCCCAGGGTGGAGTACTTGCCCAGCTTCTTGGCCAGGTAGATGGCGTAATAGGAGGGATGCGAGATCGGCATCGCCGGCTTCTCGGGGTCGAGGTTGATGGGTGAGACGTAGAGCGAGAAGTGCTCGTCCATCTCGGTGATCATCATGCGGCAGATACCCTGAAGCTTGATCGCCGGTGCGACGCGGAAGCTCAGCGTCACCCAGTCGCTCAGCTCGCCGGCAGGCAGCTCGAAGCGATCGCCGTTGACGCTGACGCGGGCCAGCCGGGCGGCACGGTCGAGCTCGATCTGCAACGGCACCTGGAGCGGCGGGTTGCCCTCCACCAGCTCGTTGCCAGGCCCTTCGATGGTGGTCTCGATGAGGTCGCCGTCGGGCTCCACGGCGACGCGGATACCGCCTTCCTTGAAGCGTTCGCCGTCGCTGCGGGTGGTGAAGAGCATGAAGGTGCCCTGGGTGCCGAGCAGGTCGGGAACGCACATGGCCGAAAGCTGGGCACCGTAGAACTTTTCGGGCGGGAAGGTGATCGGCACCCGCAGGATGGTGCTCCAGATCCGGTGCTCGCCGAGAACCGTCCAGAAGGGTTTGGATTTGCGCAGCAGGCGTAGCTCAGGCTTGCCGAGGGGGATGCGGTAGCGCCCTAGCTTCAGGGTCCGCTCGGTCTTGCCGATGCGCGTGGAGGACAGAAGCGGCAGGTAGGTGCGCAAGTCGCGATCGAGAAAGTCGAAGATGTTGTGGCGAGCCGGATGGGTGCCGGTGCTGAACGACGACCAAGCCACCGGAGAGACCGAGGGATAGGTGGTCTTCAGCCGGTGGTAGCAACCCTGCTCGGCCAGCTTCTTGAAGTTGGGCAGCTTGCCCTCGCGCATGAAGCGGTCGGTGAGGTTGGGGTCCTGGCCGTCGAGGCCGACGACGATCAATCGCTTGATCCTGGCCTTGGGGCGGTGCCAGCCGCGGAGAATGCGCAGCGCCGTGCGGAAGGGCCAAAGCAACAACGAGAAAAAGGCCAGCAGAATAGTAGTGAACAGCACCAAAAAGGATGAAAGGAAGGCGATGCCGGCGCCCGGCCCGACGTAGGCCGCCGCCGGCGACGGCAGCGCCAACAGCCATACCAACACCACCCACATCACCAGGCGTGCGGCCGGCCGCCGGCTCACTTGCCGAGCTCCTCTGTCAGTAGGGTGGCGATATCGCCGATCCACAGCTCCTCGCCCTCGACGGGCGCGGGGGTGATCAGAAAGGCGTCGTCCCAGGTGTGCATGCCAACCAGGTCGGTGCGGGCAAAGATCTCCTTCGCCTTCGGTGAGCCCTTCAGATCGAAGCCCGGCGTCGACAGTGCCACCAGGTCGGGGCCGTAGGCGACCCGCGGCCCTTGGTAGATTTCGCCGGCATCGAAGACCTCGCGGATCACCCGTTTGCCCTCCCACTCGAGCTGCAGCAGCTTGCCGGCGATCTCCGCCTTGAGAACCTCGACATCCTGCTCCTCCACTCCCCCCCTGGCAAAACGACCCTTACGATGGATGTAGATCCTGCCGGGATCGAGCACGAAGGCGCGGCTTCCAGGGTCGATCCGCTCGAGCCCTTCGCCCCCTTCGTTCTCGAGTCCGAAGTATCCCTCATCTCGAAGCCAGGCGTTCAACTGTACTTCCCGGACGATACCGCAGAAGCCGTGGTCGGAGAGCATGTAGAAGCCGGCGGCGCCGCCATTTTGCCCGGCGTCGAAGCGCTCGAAGATCCTACCCACCAGCTTATCCACCTGGCAATGATAGTCGAGCGCCGCCTGGTGGTGCTGGTGTGAGGGATCCTCGAGGGCGTCCCAGAGGTAATGATAGAGGCGATCGGTGCCGGTGATCACCAGCTGGAAGTAGTCCCAATCCTCCACCTCCCAGAGGTAGTCCACCGCCTTGGCGCGCGCCTTCAGGGTGCGATCGAGATCGGAGATCAGGTGGTCATGGTCGGCTCGAGCGCGCCGCGTATCGATGTCGATACGGTAGCCCAACCGCCGCAAGGGGCCCAGGTGGCGCAACGGCTTGACCGCCTTCACCAGGTCGATGGCGACGAAACCGGAAACCAGCACCCCGGGGATCGTACGAGCCGGATAGGTGGACGGCTGATTGAGCACCACGCTGCGCAACCCCGATTTGCCCAGCCGATCCCAGAAGGTGGGTGCGCCGACGTCGCTGAAGCCGGGAAAGCGCAGGGCGTAGCTCTGCGGGTCGATGTCGGTGAAGCCGAAGATGCCGTGTTCGCCGGGGCCGGTGCCGGTCATGAAGCTCGACCAGCTGACCGACGAGATCTCCGGCAGGCTGGCTCGCATCGACCGCAGATGCCCGGCCTCGATGCGCTCGGCCACGTGCGGCATGACGCCCTCGCCGGCGAGACGACGGAGCAAGCCGTAGGGAACGCCGTCGAGGCCGACGACGCAGAGCCGCTTTTTCACTAGATATACCCTAGCTCCTGCAGCCGCTGCTTGATCTTCGCCTCCTCCTCGGGACTGTAATCCTCTGTCGTTTCGGAGGCCGGCACATAGCCCATCAGCTCCAGGGTGCGGACGATCTTGTCGACGCTTTCCTCGATCGACTCGGTGTCGGTCTGACAGATGACCTCGGGCTTCTCGGGCTCCTCGTAGGGATCCGACACGCCGGTGAAGTTGGCGATCTCCCCGGCCAGGGCCTTTTCGTAGAGGCCCTTCGGGTCGCGCTCCTTCAGCGCCTCGAGAGGGCACCGCGTGTAGACCTCGACGAAGTCGCCGATCATGGCACGCACCTCGTCGCGGATCTGACGGTATGGAGAGATCGCCGCCGAGATGGCCACCACCTGGTTGCGACTCAGCAGCCGACAAACGTAGCCGATGCGCCGGATGTTGGTGTCGCGGTCCTCCTTCGAGAAGCCGAGCCCCTTGCTGAGGTTCTTGCGCACCTCGTCGCCGTCGAGAAGCTCCGTCCTGAGACCGCGCGCCAGCAGTACACCCTCCAGCTCCTGGGCAAGGGTCGATTTGCCGGAGCCGGAGAGTCCTGTGAACCAAACCGTGAATCCTGTCATCAATCCTCCTCGGCAAGTAACTCTAAGGATGCGGCCAGGCGCCGTCTGCGGCGGCGGTGGCAGGGGCCGCGCGCTCACCCTGGCCGCCGCCGTCGCTGTCGGCAAACCACCGCTGAAGGATCTCGGCGACCTCGGGACGGGTGAACTCACGCGGCAGCGTCTCGCCGCGCCGCAGCATGTCGCGAATCTTGGTGCCGCTGAGAAAGACGTGGCTAGCAGCGTCGTGAGGGCAGGTCTTCTTGGAGCCCATATTCTCGCACTCCTTGCAGTAGAAGGCGTGGTCGAAGAACAGCGGCGTGATGCCGATCTCCAGGCGGTCGAACTCCTTGAAGATGGTATGGGCGTCGTAGGTGCCATAGTAGCCGCCCACACCGGCGTGGTCGCGACCGACGATGAAGTGGGTGCAGCCGTAGTTCTTGCGCATGATGGCGTGGAAGACCGCCTCCCGCGGGCCGGCGTAGCGCATCGCCGCTGGCAGGATCGACAGCGCCACGCGGTCTTTCGGGTAGTAGCGCTCGAGCAGCACCTGGTAGCAGGCCAGCCGCACCTCGGCTGGAATGTCGTCGGCCTTGGTCTGGCCCATGATCGGGTGAATGAGCAGGGCGTCGACCACTTCGAGGGCACATTTCTGCAGGTACTCGTGGGCACGATGGATCGGGTTGCGGGTCTGGAAGGCGGCGATGCTGTTCCACCCCTTGGCCTTGAACAACACCCGCGTCTCCTTCGGATCGAGGCGGAAGCGCTCGAAGCGCTGGTGGCTCGGCCTGCGCAGCAGGGTGATCGGGCCACCGAGGTAGAGCTCGCCGCAGCCTTGCAGATAGACAACGCCCGGGTGCTTCGAGTCGGTGGTTCGCAGGACTTTCTCGGCCTCCAGCTCCTTGTCGGGCCTGAACTTCTCTACCAGGTCCATGAGGCCGAGGATCTCGCCGCCGCTGCCGGCCAGCGCGATGCGGCTGCCGACTTCCAGCCCTTCAGCCTGCTCGGCGGTGGCGCTCAGGCAGATAGGAAGGGTCCAGGGAATGCCGCCGGCCAGCCGGCCTCGCCGGCAGACGCTCTCGTAATCCTCGCGGCCCATGTAGCCTTCGAGGGGGCTGAGGGCGCCGACGGCGAGCATCTCCAGATCGTTGCTCTCACGAGCATCGAGGGGAATGGCGGGCAGGCCTCGAGCGTCGCGCAAAAGCTGGTCGCGTTGCTCTTCGGCGGCAATCCGGTTCACCAGCCGGCCGCCGTGCGCCCTAGAGATAGCCAAGATTCTGCAACTTCCTGCGGATCGACAGCAGCTCCTCCGCCTGCAGCTCGGCAGCCTCCTCCTCGCCGATGCTGCCCATCAGATCGCGCAGCACGTAGACGATGAAGTCGGTCGGCGAGCTGAAGCCCGAGCCCTCGATGACGCTCTGGATCCGCTCATAGAGTGGGCGCGGGATCTTGATGGTGACGCGATCGCTCATCGACCTGTCCCGTTGCCTGTGGCGGCTGTGGTGGTGCCCGCCGTACGACGGGGAGCCTCTGGCCCGCATTTCTCATCGCCCTCCTGCTGCGGGCGCGACGAGAAACGCGAGTTAGCAAGACTCTAATATGGCTCTGATCATAGCCTTCCTTCGGCGCCTTGTCCACCCGGGAATATCGCACCTCCCCTGCAGGTTGCCCATGCCGGCGGCAATGAGATGGTGCTGTGGTTGCACCGGGGCTACAGTAAGATCGCCTGTGAAGCATTCGGCTGTCGAGCGATCGGGCGCGGCCTCTGCATCCTCTCGACCCGGCAGCCATCCTCAACCGCGGCTTCATCGATGGGGAGCAGGCTTCAAGGACTAGCCCGCTCTCACCAACCCTACAGACGAGCAAGTTGGCAGGCCGACCGAAAAGGCATCTAAGCCAGGCTTTCTTACTTCTGGTCGGATTGTTTCTCATCTACAACGCCAACCTGCGTCAGGTGTCGTCCCACGACACCCGTGCCTCCCGGTTCGTGCCGATCAGCATCCTCCGCGACGGTGACCTGAGGCTCGATGAGTTCTTTCGCTCTGACCTCGAACGGAGGAAACACGGCGAGCCACTCCCCTTTTACCTGACCTACTCGAATGGGCACGTCTACGACGATTTCCCACCCATTGGACCTCTGCTGGCACTCCCTGTCTACGCCGTACCGGTTTGGATCGGGATTCCCTCGAACGACGCCTTGCTGGCGAATTTGATCTCCAAGCTCGCGGCCTCGCTGATGGCTGCAGCCTCCGCCGTGATGATTCTCGCCACCACACGACGACTTCTTCAGCGCTCGAGACCCGACCGGCCAAACAACTCCGAGGACAACCTCAGAACCGGGGCAGCGGCCGGACCGGCGATGACCACGTCGATGGAGCGCGTGGCCTTGCTCGCAACCTTGACCTACGCACTCTGCACACCTGTCTGGTCGATCGCCAGCCAGGGGCTCTGGAGTCATGCGCCAGCCGTTTTGTGTCTTGCGCTGGGTCTTTGGGGACTGCTGAGCGGCCACATGATACTGGCCGGCTTGACGACCGGTGCTGCCGCCGTAGCGCGGCCGGCAACCGTTCCTGCGGCTGCTCTGCTGGTTCTGTACGTCGCCCATCGTGCATGGCGAAACGCCGGCGACCCCGTGACTCACCCCCCCCGGAGAAAGGGCTGGAGGGAGACCATCTGGTACACGCTCTCGATACTGGCGGTCGGGACCGCCGGCGAAGCTTTCAACATCTGGCAGCACGGAAGCCTGATGGGTGGAGTCCCTCTCCGCAACGCTTACTGGGTACAGACCCTCAACGCTTCGGGCTCCTTCTCGGGATCTCTCCTCGGTGGCCTCGCGGGCCTGACCGTCAGTCCGAGCCGAGGAGTCTTCGTCTTTGCACCGATTCTGCTGATCGCTTTGGTCGGTGCCGTGAGTGCCTGGAAAAGGCAATTGTCGTGGCCAGCGGCAGGCGCGCCAGGGCAACGATCAGAGGCGACGCTTCTGGCCCGCTACCTCAGCCTCGCGGCCCTAGCGGTGCTGCTCGTTTACGCGAAGTTCATCGTTTGGTGGGGCGGCAATAGCTACGGGCCCCGATACCTCACCGACATCATGCCTCTGGTGGCGCTGCTCGTAGCCTTTGGACTGGCGAGGATGACAGAGGCGCCCTATCGTCTCCGGCTCGGTTGGCGCCGGCTCGGTGACGATCCTCGAAAGGGCGCTGCGCGACTCTCACTGGCACGCACCGCGCGAGGTGCACTTGTCTGTCTCTTCATCTACTCGGCGTTCGTTCAAGCCGTCGGCGCCACTTGCTGGCCCTCCCCCTGGGTTTTCAACAAGACCCCTCCCTACTATGAACGGCTATGGGAATGGCGGAACAGCCAGATCCCCGCCTGCCTGCGAGCCGGCCCCCGGTTCGATCCTCTCGCCCGACGCCTACTTGGGGCATTGGGCCTGAAGGTCCCGGCTCGCTAACCATTGGGAGACGCGGGCCAGGCAGCGGCTGGCAGCGACGGCAGGATTACCGGCCAAGGCGGGCGCTCGCCACCACGAACTCCCATTCGTTGTAGTGGCGCTTGCCGCGGTAAAGGCGCAGGCTCTCGCGGTCGGAGCGGCTGGCGACGCCGACGATGGCGGCGCTGTTGCCGCCGGCACGGCGGCCACGACCTGACCTTTTCAACCCGGGGGGACCCTGCGCGCCGACGGCGCTCCCTCGCGAGCCGTCGCCAGCCGCCCGCGCCTGCGACGCCCGGATCACCTGCCACTCGCCGTCCTTGCTCATCGGGTCGGGCCACAGGCGACGGATACAATCGGCCTCGATCAGATCCTCGAGGTCGGTCGGCGCCTCTCCCTTATCGCGCTGGTAGCAGTTGATGGCGCGCACGTATTGCTGGCCGCGCCAGATCAGCTCGGCCTCGCGGGCACGCCGGTCGATGGTCACCCAGCTGGTGGCAGCCAGCGCCAGGGTGACGTTGACGATCGCCACCAAGACCAGAAGCCCGAGCACGGTAAAGCCGCCCGCCCTCGCGCCGCGGCCCTCACCAGCTACTGTAGAGCTCACCATCAAGGCTCAGTCCCGCGGCACCGGAGCGCAGGTTCCAGACGCCGGCGATCGATCCCTCGTCGAGCATCTGCCAGGGGGCATACTCCACCACCCAGGTATCGGTGGAATTGGTAATCGGGTCGGCGGGGATCGACCGCAGGTAGCCCATGCCCACCAGATCCTCGAGCGTCGGGGGGAACTCCCCCTGGTCGGTGTAGTACTGGTCGAGGGCCTCTCGCATGCGCTGCAGGTCTTCCTTGAGCACGGCCTCCTTGGCCCTGGTGGTGGAGTCCCGGTAGGCCGGCAGCGCAATCGCCACCAGCAGTCCGATGATGGCCATCACCACGATGAGCTCGAGCAGCGTGAAGCCCTGCCGGCGTTGCTGTTGGAAAATCTCGGGCCTCATCGTTACCACTCCTTGTACGGCACACCGTTGAGGCCGCGGGCCAGGTGCTTGGAGTAGACATCGAAGATGTTGCGGCCACACCAGAGCCGGTTCCCCGGCTTCTCGCCGTAACAGCGAAACCCCCAGTCCGCCTTGCCGGTGAAGGGATCCAGAGGAATCCGACGCAGGAAGATGATGCGCAGCGGCTTGCCGTCGGGTCCTCGCGGCGGGTCGCCGCGGTCGTCGTCTTTCGCCTGCGACCGCTCGCGCCCCGGCGATGCGCCGCCCCGCCCCAGCCCCGAGGACAATGGCCGGCCCTGGGTCAAGGAACCGCCTTGCCGGCCCCCGGGCCCCCCGGTGGACAACTGCCCGAGGGTCGAGGCGCTGTCCTCATTCCCGGCCGCCGACCCGCCCGCTGCCGCCGCGCTGCCGCCACCTCCACCAGGGTTGCCGGCGCCACTGAACCCTCCCACCAGCCCCAGGCCGCTGGCGGCGTAGTCGCCGGAAAC
>JBHHYG010000145.1:0-8611 GCA_046757445.1 Acidobacteriota bacterium | reverse complement strand
GGGCGTGCTCGAGATCCTGCAGGACGGCTTCGGGTTCCTGCGCTCGCCCGAATCGAACTACCTGCCCGGTCCCGACGATGTCTACGTCTCGCCGAGTCAGATCCGGCGCTTCGCCCTTCGCACCGGCGATACCGTGGAAGGGCATATTCGCGCGCCCAAGGACGGCGAGCGCTACTTCGCGCTCCTGAAAGTCAACAGCATCAATTTCGAGGACCCGGAGAAGGCTCGCCACAAGGTCATCTTCGACAACCTCACGCCGTTGTATCCCGAGGACCACATCCGCATCGAGGTTGTCGCCGCCGAGGCCAAGGACCAGACCCAGCGCGTCATCGACCTGATCGCGCCCTTGGGCAAGGGCCAGCGCGGACTGATCGTCGCGCCGCCGCGCACCGGCAAGACGATGATGCTGCAGAATATCGCCCACTCGGTCACCTCCAACCACCCCGAGATCTACCTCATCGTGCTGCTCATCGACGAGCGGCCCGAGGAGGTGACCGACATGGCGCGCTCGGTCAAGGGCGAGGTCATCAGCTCGACCTTCGACGAGCCGGCGGTACGCCACGTTCAGGTCGCCGAGATGGTGATCGAGAAGGCCAAGCGGCTGGTCGAGCACAAGCGTGACGTGGTGATCCTGCTCGATTCGATCACCCGGCTGGCCCGCGCCTACAACACGGTGGTGCCGTCCTCGGGCAAGGTGCTCACCGGCGGTGTCGATGCCAACGCCTTGCAGCGGCCCAAGCGCTTCTTCGGCGCCGCCCGCAACATCGAGGAGGGCGGCTCGCTGACCATTATCGCGACGGCCCTGATCGAGACCGGCAGCCGCATGGACGAGGTCATCTTCGAGGAGTTCAAGGGCACCGGCAATTCGGAGATCGTGCTGGAACGGAAGCTCGCGGACAAGCGCATCTTTCCAGCCATCGATATCAACCGCTCCGGTACACGCAAGGAGGAGTTGCTGCTCGCGGATACCGAGCTCAAGCGTGTGTGGATGTTGCGCAAGGCGCTCGCCGCGGTCCAGCCTGATGAGGCCATGGAGCTGTTGCTGAAGAGATTGCGCCAGACGAAGGACAACGAGGAGTTTCTGGCCACCCTCAGTGAAACTGGAGTCGGGTAGTGGCCTGGATCCGGGAGATCCTTCCGGAGCAGGCAGATGATGAACTCCGGCAGATCTACGACCGCCTCGCCGGACCCGACGGCAGCATCGACCATATTCTCCGCATCCACAGCCTCCATCCACAGAGCCTGCGCGATCATTTCGCTCTTTACCGAACGTTGATGAAGGGACGGTCGCCGTTGGCACGGGCACAGCGTGAGATGGTGGCGGTCGTGGTTTCGGCGATCAATGATTGTCACTACTGACTGACCCATCACGGAGCGGGGCTCCAGAAGCTCACCGGGGATGACGGGCTGGTCGGGGCCTTGAGCGACGACTATCGGCAGGCAACCCTCAGCGAGCAGGACCGCGCCCTGCTCGACTTCGCCGCCAAGCTCACCCGCACCCCCCAGCAGATGTCGGCAGCCGACGTGGAGCAGCTGCGCCGGGTCGGTCTCGAAGACCGCGCCATTCACGACCTGGTGCTGGTTACCGCCTACTTTGCCTTCGTCAACCGGGTGGCGGACGGTCTCGGTGTAACTCTGGAGCAGCGCTGGCAGTCTCCGGCAGCAGACGACTCCTAGCCTGGAGGCTTGCCGCTTTCTCGGATGGGCCCTCGGGGAGACGCCAGGCGAGGCAGATTCCTGCCAGAGGCAGCATGGCCACCAGCAGCAACGCCCTAGAGAGCCCGTACAGGTCCGCTAAGCGGCCGACCAACGGCGCCATGACGCCTCCCATGCCCCAGGCGAATCCCATCATCAACGACGACACCGTGCCGCGGTACTCCGGAACCCAGTCCTGGGCCATCAACAGGTTGACCGGCAGGCTCATGAGGAGGATGAAGTAGCCCGTGGACAGGGCTACTGGCTGCCAGGCGGCAGGAAGCAAGAAGGCGCCGGCCAGAAACGGCAATGACCCCGCCATCGACAGGCGGATCACCGCGCGGCTGCCCAGACGATCGTTGAGCAAACCCCCACACAAGCCACCGAAAGCGCCGGCAGCCAGGAAAGCGCTCAGTGACCTGCTGGAGCCGCCCAGGCCGTAACCGAGGTCGATGAAATAGAGAGGCAAGAAGCCGACGAAGATAACCTGCACGGAGCCTCGCACGACCACCAGCATGTAGAGCAGCAGCAGCGGCTTGCTGTGTCGACGTAGCGCCGGAACGGCGCCGGTGCTGCGATGCCGGCGTCGCTGCGGCTCGGGTGCCAGCCACAGCAACACCAGGGTCGCTGCCATGCCGGGGATGGCGATGCGCCACAAACCTGGCCAGCCCCACCAAGCCAGAGCCAGGCCTGCCAGCAGCGGTCCGAGCGCATAGCCAATGTTGCCGCCGCCGAAGAACAGCGACATCATCAAGCCTGGTCGCCGGCTTGTCGCTTCCCTCGCCTGTGCCGCTCCCTGAGGGTGAAAAGCAGCAATGCCGATCCCCGCCGCCGCGAACAACAACAAGGCGGAGAGATAGCTGTCAGACCAGCTCAACGCTGCCAGGCCGAGGGCGGTGATCGCCGGCGCCAAAGCAATCTGGAAGCGACTGCGCAGTCTGTCAGAGAGGAATCCGTAGAGAGGCTGCAACAGGGAGGCTGAAAAGGCCAGGGCCGCAGCGCAGCCACCGACCTGCGCCAAGGTCAGGTCGAGGCGAGCACGCAGCGCCGCCAGCAGCGGCGCATAGCTGCTCGAATAAGCATCGATCACCAGGTGAGTGCCGGCCAAGGTGACCAGGGCGAGGCTGCCACGGTGCTTCCAGGACACCTTTGCGCTCACTGAAGACGTGCTCCCGCGCGAGGGAAAGGAAGGGTGATCTAACGGTGCGGAAACGTGGCCGATGCTTCCGTCTCCAGCGCGAACGGCAGCCGCGACGCCACTGCCGTCCGTGCCTGGCTCCCGGGGACCACGGGATAATGGTAGAGGTCGAGATAGAGCTGTAAATCGGAGACCAGCTGCAAGCCCGAGGAACGGCGCCGGCCGAAGAAGATCCCGTGGGCGTAGGCCGGCCTGATCAGGAAGCAGTCGGCTCCCAGTCCAGCCGGCCGCAGATCGAGCCTCTCCCCCCAGGTCTCCAGTGATCGCTTCTTGTCGCCGTGCAGGTCCGGTAGGTAGAGATGTAGCTCAGAGGGCTCGGTGTCCTCGGAGAGAGCCGAAATAGCTGCTTGCAGGGTGAGTGCATAGTGGCTGGCCAGCGACTCGGGAAGCGTGCGCAGGCAATCGAGGGCCGTCGCCACACCGCCGCCGCGCAGTCGGAAGGGATAGACCTCGTTTTGCTCGAAGGCATAATGGGCCAGCCAGTCCTGCAAGAGGCGGCGTGGGTGTAGCAGGCGCGTACCACCCCCGCGCTTGCGCTCCACGTAGCCCCCTGCGTTCAACTGTTGAAGTATCTGTGAGACCCAGCCCAGACTCAGACTGCCGCGCTCGGCGATCTCTCGCGTGGTCAACCAGACATCTGGCGCGTCGAGGAGGATCCGTAGTGGAATGGTGGCTTTGTCGTGGAAGAGAGTGCGCACTCGCTTTTGTGGAGCGAACTTGTTGCGATTGCCGGCGATCTGAACGATGACCCGATTGAAGCGTAAATGAGCGTTGCCACAACAATCGACAAACCCGATCCCGGCTTCCCTACAGACCTTCAAGCCGGCGGCGCCCATGTGCGGGACCGCCAACCCGACGCGTGTGGCCGGACTCGAATTCAGCTGCCGTAACCGCGGTAGCAATGCCTTCAGCAGTCGCGGTTCCCCCGAAGCCAGCGGCACGAAGAGCAACTGTCGCACCGGCCCGTCCTGATCGAGAAGTGCGACCTGCACGAAAGTGCTGTCACCGGGCGCCGGGCTGACCTGGAGGTGCGGAACCAGGAGGTCGGGGAAGAGCTTCCGCCAGTTCTGCAGGAGATGGGCGCGGACGTCGGTCGCAGTTCTCAGTGACTTCATGGTCCCTGCACTCGTCTTGCCGGGTGGTGCCCAGCAGGGGTTTTCCGCACCCTGCTAAGGCGACAGCTTGTCCGCGAGCTCGCGACGGTGCCGAAAGGAAACCACCTCTGCAGCACGATCATAGGGTAACTCGCCGCGCTGCTCGATGGTTTGCCGTTCGCCTGGACCCAACTTGATGGTGACCATGTCGGAGTTCGTCCCTTGTTCATCCCTGTTGACGACCTGGTCGTCGTCGTCGAGCAGTTCGAGAATGACCCGAACTCGGTGTGGCTCACGGGTCTCGTTGACGACATCGACGGACCATTCGAAGGTGGCAGTGTCCTCGCTGGCATCGAGCCAGTCAAAGGCGGCATTCACGAGCCGCACCCCGGGCTGGTTTTGTGCCGCCGATGCGCTTGCCGGTAATGCCAGCAGGCATAGCCAGAAGACGAGAATGCCGCCTCGTGGTCTTGCGCGAATCACCCACCACCTCCGTTCGGAGCCTCTGATAGCTGAGAATTGCGGGGCAAACCATCCACCTTCTTCATGCTAGCAGGCAGGTGAGACGACGGTCAAAACAGCCGATGGTCCGCCGGCCGGCGGGCTTAGCCCTGATCGCTCCAGGGCTCCTCGCCGGCCGGCTCGTCGTCGTCCCAGACGGGATCGACGTTGGGATCGAAATCTTCCGACCCTCGGTGGCGCTCGCAAGCGTCCATGTCGCCGGCATCTTCCTCGAGTTGCCAACCCTCGTAAAGACCCGCAGGGAGCTCCTGTAGAAAGCGCGAAGGTTGCTGAACCAGCGCGCCGCTGTTTCCGCTCGGACGCATAATCGGGTACGAGAGGTGCAGCTCATCGCGGGCCCGGGTCATGGCGACGTAGAAGATCCTGCGCTCCTCTTCTTCGCCACCTGGCTCATCGAGCGCTCGGGGATTGGGGAACATCCCCTCGACGAGGTGGATCAGGAAGACCGCCTCCCACTCCAGCCCCTTCGCTTGGTGGATTGTCGACAGCACCACGGCCGAGTCATCATCGCCAGCGCCGCCGGCAACATCCTGCCCATAGAGCTCGCCGAGCAGCAACAGCTCTCTGAGGAGCTCACCCAGATTGGCGTACTGGGCGGCGAAGACCGCCAGTTGCTGGAGGTCTTCCATGCGTGACTCGTAGTTGTCGAACCTGCCCGCTGCGTACTCAGAATAGCCGCCCTCGAGCAGCGCCAGAATCGCCGCTTCTGGATCAGCCGAGGTCTCGTACACGCAACGTAGATTGTCGACGAATTCGTTCCATCTTGATCGAGCCTTGGCGTTCAACAGCGAGCGCACCGCATCATCGCCGAGTCGTGCCAGCAAGCTGTCCGTCGACGAGCTATGGGACGACACAGCGCGCCAAACGCGCTCGGCAGTCACATTGCCGATACCGGGTTGCAGCAACAGGGCACGGCGAAAGGCCACCTCGTCTTGAGGGTTCGCGAGTAGCCGCAGGTGAGCGACGACATCCTTGATGTGGGCCTGCTCGAAGAACCGCAGGCCTCCTCGCACCTCATAGGGAATGTCGTACCGCAGCAGCGTTGTTTCCACGTGCAGGCGGTGTGCATGGGCGCGATAGAGAACGGCGATGTCGGCGAGCCCGACGCCCTCGTCACGCAATTGCAGGATGCGCTCGGCAACGAAGACGGCTTCCTGTTCCGGATAGCTGCAGGGCACCAGCGCCGGCAACATGCCGGAGGGGCGCTCGGCGGTGAGCGTCTTGCGGTACTGTGTCTGATTCTGATGAATGCTGGCGTTGGTCAGGGCCAAGATCTCTGGTGTGCTGCGATAGTTGGCCTCGAGCTTGAAGATCTCGGTACCGGGGTTACGTTCCGGAAAGCGCAGGATGTTGTCGTAGTTGGCTCCACGGAAGGCGTAAATGCTCTGTGCGTCATCCCCGACGACCATCAAGTTGCCCCCCCCGCCGGCCAACGCCTCGACGATCTCGGCTTGCACGATATTGGTGTCCTGGTACTCGTCGACGAGGATATGCTGAAACTGCCTGCCGTAGCGGTCGCGGACCGCCTCATGCTCATTAAGCAGCTCGAGCCAGAGACACAGGAGGTCGTCATAATCCATGGCGTTGGCGGCACGCTTCCGCTCCCCGTAGTGATCGGCCACCCGAGCGATGGTATCCGCCCATTCGAGAAAGCGAGGGTAGCGAGTTTCCAGCAGGCCCGACAACGGCATTCGGGTGTTGGCGTGCAACGACAACAATCCGGCCAGCACCCTCGGTGACGGGAAGCGGCGTTGCTGCACCGGAACCTTGATGTCGGTCATGCACAGCCGCAGCAGGTCGCGCTGGTCGCCCTCGTCGAGGATCGAAAAGCTGTCCTTGTAGCCAAGCGCCGCCGCGTGGCGGCGGAGCAAGCGTGCCCCGATGGCGTGGAACGTGCCTCCCCACAGGTTCTGGGCCGCCAGGCCGGTGAGCTGGCCGACGCGGCGCAACATCTCCCGGGCGGCCTTGTTGGTAAAGGTTACCAGCAGGATGCGATCGGCCGCTGTCCCCCGGGCCAGCAGATAGGCCGTGCGATAGGTCAGCGTTCGCGTCTTGCCGGAGCCGGCGCCGGCAATCACCAACTTTGTCCCCTCGCCGCAGCTGACAACGGCCAGCTGCTGAGGGTTGAGATCCGCCTCGAAATTGACGTCGAGATTGAGCTGTGTCCTTTGGGGGAGAACGAAACGCCGCGCCACGGGCTCAGCGCGCAGCTGCTGGCAGCGGCGAGTCGGCGAGCGCCCAGAGCAGCCCGCCGGGACGCAATCTGCGAGCCAGCTCGAGCCCCTTCCAGGCGTCGATGCCCGTAGCCCCGTGCAGTTGCGTAGCGACGCTGAAGAAGCGCGTGAGCTGGGAGAAAAAGCTACGGCGTGGCGGAAAGATGCGCAATGATACGGCGCGGCCAGGCCGGATACCGGCCTCGATCCGCGCCTCCACCAGCGCCTCGCGCAAGCCGCCGAGCTCGTCGATGAGGCCGTTGGCACGGGCTTGCTCCCCCGTCCAGACGCGGCCGGCGGCCAGCGCTTCGACCTTATCGGCTGGGAGCCTTCGTCCCTCGGCGACCTTGGCGATGAAGCGGCCGTAGGTGGTCTGAACGCTCTCTTCCAGGATCTTCGCCTGCTCCGGACGCAACGGCGCTGCATCCGAGAACAGGTCAGCGTTGGCGCCGCGTTTCAGCAGCTCGTAATTCACTCCCAGCATCTCGTAGGTACCCGCCAGGTTGATCCGGCCCATGATCACGCCGATCGAGCCTGTATAGGTCGCCGGGTCGGCGAACACCCGGCTGCCGCCACTCGCCACCCAGTAGCCACCGGATGCGGCGACATCCGACATGCTGATGATGACCGGTTTTTTCTCCGCCGCGAGCTGCACTTCCCGGCCGATGACGTCGGCGGCGGTCACCGCGCCCCCCGGGCTGTCGACGCGCACGACGATAGCACGGACGCGGTCGTCCTCCCGCGCCTGGCGCAGGTAGCGGGCAACGGTCGTGCCGGCGACGATATTGGCACCAAAGAAGCTGTTCTCGACATCACCGGGCACCATGACACCGCTGATGTAGACGACAGCGACCACCGGCGCGCGCCCGAGGACCTTCGACAGCAAGCCGCGGCCGGTGGCCCGCAGGTAGTCGCGCACGCCCAGCTGCCGAACCTTGCCGCCAGCGATCTCCTCCAGGCGCTCGCGGACCCTCGAACGATAGCCGAGCTCGTCCACCAGCCCCGCCTGCTTCGCCTCGGGTGCCAGCAAGATGCCCCGGTCGTAGATCGCTGCCAGCTCGTCGCGCTCGAGTTGGCGATCGCTGGCGACATCCGCGAGCCACTGCCGGTAGATGCTCTCCAGCAGGCTCTCGCCCATTTCCCGCTGCTGAGGGGTCGAGGCGCGCTCGGTATAGGAGTTCATGGCGGTCTTGTAGGGGCCGCTATGAAAGACCTCGAACTGGACGCCCAGCTTGTCGAAGAGGTCACGGTAAAAGACCTCCTGCAGGAGGAGACCGAGGGTGAGCTGACCGGTTGGCACTTGAACAACGGTATCGGCGGCCACCGCGGCATAGAGGTCGAGGCCGGAGCCGATCTCCAGCAACGACACGGCCGGTTTGCCGCTCTGCCGGAAGAGGTGCACGGCCGAGCGGATCTCCTGCACCTTGGCAAAGCCGCCGGACAGGGGCCCGACATCCAGGAACAACGCCGCTACACGGTCGTCGCTGGCGGCTCGGTGGATGGCCTCATCGATCTCGCGCACGGTGATCGGCGCCGGCAAGGGCCCCCCCGCCCTCACCTCGCCCAGCGCTCCCTGCAGGTCGATACGCAGCACCGTGCCCGAGCCTATCGCCGGCGTGCCCCCCCCCAGCATCCGATTCATCGTCCAGGCGAAGGTCGCGAAAATGATGACGAACAGGAAGAAGGTGGCGAGCAGCCAGAGCCCTGTGTGTCGCTTGGCCATGGGAGTTGTGAAAACCGGGGCTTGGAGCGCGGCAGCGGAGTCTGAGCTAATGCTATCGCTTACCCGGCCAAAGTCCTAGCCCGCATATCTCAACGGGTTGCTGCTGCGGGCGCGGGAAAGGGCGCGCTCGCTGCGTTGCGCTTGCTCGGGCTCCTCGACGTATTGT
>JBHHYG010000144.1:0-8617 GCA_046757445.1 Acidobacteriota bacterium | reverse complement strand
ATGCGGGCTAAGGGACGCTTTCTGCCAGCAAAGGAAACCCGGGAGGTATCCTGCCGTATATTTACGGAGGGGGATCTCGCCAGGTCGTATCGTGGTCAGCGTTCGCCTCGGCGGTGGCAGTGTGCACGGGAGCTGCCGGCCGTCGTCGTACAGGAATGGGCCGATCTGGCTTCCGACACTTTGAGGGTTTGCCATGGATTCATTCTTCCTGGATCTCAAGCTGGCCGCCCGCCAGCTGTTCAAGCAGAAGGGCTTTCTGGTGACCGCGGGGCTCACCCTGGCGCTGTGCATCGGTGCCAACACGACGATCTTTACCGTCGTCAACTCGGTGATTCTGCGGCCGCTGGCGGTGCCGGAGCCGGAGCGCATGGTCACCATGTGGAACGCCTACCCCGGTGCCACCGGTGGCGAGGAGGGGTTCCGAGGAGCCAACGGCGCTCCCGACTATTTCGACCGCCGTGCCCTGACCCGGGTCTTCGAAGACGTTGCGGCCTATCAGTACCGCGGCCGCAGCATCGACATCGAGGGGACGCCGCAGCGCGTCATCGCCCAGGCGGCCACGCCCTCCTTCTTTCCGCTGCTGCGGGCCGAAGCCGCCATCGGCCGTACCTTCACCGAGGAGGAGGGCGAGCCGGGTAACGACCAGGTCGTCGTGCTCAGCCACGGCCTCTGGCAGCAGCTCTACGATGAAGATCCCGCGGCTGTCGGCTCCGAGCTTCGCATCGACGGCCGCCCCTTCACCATCGTCGGCATCATGCCGGCCGGCTTTGTCTTCATCGACGCCGACGTGCGGTTGTGGACGGCCCTCGCCTTCAGCCAGGAACAGCGGCATGAGTACCACAGCAACTCCTGGCAGATGTTCGCGCGGCTGCGGCCGGGGGTGAGCCTCGAGCAGGCGCAGCAGAGGATCGATGCCCTCAATGCCGCCAACATGGAGAAGATGCCGCAGATCAAACCGCTGCTCATCGACGCCGGCTTTCACACGCCGCTCTACTTCTTGCAGGAGGACCTGGTGCGGGACGTGCGTGGTTACCTATTCCTGCTTTGGGGTGGCGTCGGCTTCGTGCTGCTGATCGGCTGCGCCAACGTCGCCAACCTGGTTCTGGTGCGCTCCACGGCGCGGGCCAGGGAGATGGCCACCCGTTTCGCTCTCGGCGCCCCGCGCCGCCGTGTCGTCCAGCAACTGCTCACCGAGACCGTGCTGCTGACCCTGATGGGTGGGGCGCTGGGGCTGCTCTTCGGCGCCGGCGGCCTGCGGGCCCTCGGCGCCCTCGGCGTCGAGCAGCTGCCGCGGGCCGGTGAGATCCGCCTCGACGCCAGCGCGGTGGCCTTCACCTTCGCGCTCGCCCTGGCCGTAGGGGCGCTGGTGGCGCTGATCCCACTGGTCAGCCTGCTGCGGGTCAGCCTTACCGCCGTATTTCGCGAGGAGGGCCGCGCCGGCACCGCCGGCCGTGGCGTGCGGATCCTACGCAAGGGCATGGTGGCGGCGCAGATCGCCCTGGCCTTGGTCTTGCTCGTCGGCGCCGGCCTGCTGATCGCCAGCTTCCGGCAGCTGCTGGCCATCGATCCCGGCTTCGAGCCGCAGGGTGTGCTCACCGGTACCGTCGTTTTGACCGGCAACCGCTACCCGGAGGACGCTGATGTCCGCGGCTTCGCCGCTGCGGCCCTCGAGAAGATCCGCGCCCTGCCAGGGGTGGAGCAAGCCGGCACCACCAGCCAGATTCCCTTCGGCGGCAGCCACTCCGACAGCGTCATCTTCGCCGAGGGGTACGTCATGCAGCCCGGCGAGTCGGCGATCTCCCCCAGCCGCAGCGTCGTCACCCCCGGCTACTTTGCGGCCATGGGGATCCGCCTGCTCGAGGGGCGCGCCTTCGACCGTAGCGATACCGAGGAGGGCCGCCGGGTGATGGTCATCGACGAGCGCCTGGCGCGGCGCTTCTGGCCGGCCGGCGACTCTCTCGGCAAGCGCATGTGGAGGCCGACCAGCGTCGAGGACACCACCAACCCGGAGAAGGCCGAGTACTTCGACATCATCGGCATCGTCGGGCCGATCAAGATGCGGGGCCTGGCCGCGCAGCTGGATGCCACCGGTGCCTACTATTTCCCCCTGTCGCAGGAGACGAGCCGGGGCCTCGACTTGGCCATCAAGACCTCCGGCGATCCGCAAGCGCTGATCGGCTCCGTGCGCAGCGTCATCGCCGGCATCGACCCCGAGCTGCCGCTGTTCGATATCCACACCATGCAAGAGCGCATCGATGACTCCCTCACCGATCGCCGCACACCGATGCTTCTGGCCGTCGCCTTCGGTGCCGCTGCCCTGCTGCTGGCTGCGGTGGGGATCTACGGCGTGCTCGCCTACATGGTGCAACTGCGCACGCGGGAGATCGGCATTCGCGTCGCCCTCGGCAGCAACCCCCGGGGCATCTTCGGGATGCTGCTGCAGGAGGGCCTGCTGATCGTCGCCCTCGGCCTGGCCGTCGGCCTGCTGGGCGCCCTCGGCCTGCGCCGCCTCATCGAGAGCCAGCTCTACGGCGTCTCACCGCTGGACCCGGTCGTCCTCGGCCTGGTCACTGCCTTGCTGGCCGGCATCGCCCTGGCTGCCTCCCTCGTTCCGGCCCGCCGCGCCACCTGCATCGACCCGGTGGCGGCGCTGACGCAGGAGTAGCGAATATCGCCTTCTCGTTTGCGGCGTCGGGCGCTGGTCCGGTGAGAAATGCGGGCCTCTGCGCGGTGGCGGCAAGAGCGACGTCCACTGTGCACGCGGGGATGTGAATCCTTGCGCGCGGGCGTCAGTAGGCAACGCCGGCTATGGCCGGCTCGATGCGGAAGACGGTGGGTACCTCCTCCAGCGTTTCCTCGTTGAAGACGACGGCGAGCAGGCGGCCTCGAACCACCTGCCCCTGCAGCAGTGGTGGCCACGTCGTCTCACCCAGGTAGACGCCCTCCGGGTCGATGACGCGAAACTCAAGGGTGCGGTTGGCATAGTAGTTGAGAACCACCGGGTCGGATCGCATCAGCCATGCATAGCCTCGATCGTCGACCACCACCGAGGTCCACGCCGCTTTAGGCTCGGCGAACTGCAGGTTGTCGCGCTGCAACCGCAGCTCGGGCTTGCCGATCACTCGCTCGCGCTCGCTGGATCGCTCGGGAGCTTCGAGGATCATCTGCTCCAGCAGCGTGGCCATCGCCTGTCGTTCCTGGTTGCTGACCAGCTCTGGGTCGAGCTCGATGCGGACCTGACGGCGCAGCTGACCATCGAGCCCGTACCATCGCAACACCGGCTCGCGGCCATCGCTCAGCAGAATCTCGCCGCCGGGCCGGTAGAAGGCCTGCGCCCTGGCCGCATAGTGGATCGGTACGGGGAACCGGAACTGTCGATCGTCGAGCTCCCGATCCACCAATCTCCAGGCTGGAACGACATCGGTCTCCATCTCGGCAACCGCCTCGCCCGACGGTGCCACCACCGTCGCCCGGGCAGCGAAACCCTGAAGCTGCTCGCCGCGCTCGAAGCGCCGCGACAACACCACCAGCTCGCCGTCGGGGGAGCGGTAAAGGGCGGTGGGCCTGGGGCCGGGGGCGTTGGTGCTGAGAATGTCCACGAGGCTGCCGTCGGTGCGGAAGAGCGTCGTCTTGCGGCCCCGGATGCCCGGCACATGGAGGATGCCGTCGATCAACTCCACCTGCGTCGGGTTCCTCAGGTCGCCGGGACCGTCGCCTTCCTGGCCGATGCTGCGCCGGTATTGGCCCTCGGCATCGAAGACGGCGATGCGGTGGCGGCGAGTGTCGGCAACATAGAAAACCCCATCCGTATCCATGGTGAAGGAGCGGGCGCCGTGGAGGATGGAGTCGGGGTTTGCCTCGTTCGAGCGCAGCTCGAGAACCTTTTCGTAGTGAAATAGCTCGCCGTGGTAGACGGGGCCGCCGGCGTTGACGGCGGTGCGCACCCCGTCTTTCTCGGCGAGGGCAAAGCGGTGGCTGGCGCTTGTACCGCTAGCGGCCTCGGTGCCGCCCGAACAACCCGTCAATAGCAGGGCGGCCAAGCAGGCCGCAGGCAAGCACGAGCGGATCTTCGTTTGTCTCCGATAGATCTCATGCATGGGTCGATCCACCCGCCACGCTCTCTTGGATCGTCGATATCGAAAGCCAGTATTTCCTTTTTCGGGGCGCAGCGCCAACAGGTTGGCGCTGCGCGGCACGTCTTCCCGCGGCTGGAAGGTTCGCCGACGGTCCATCAGAGATGCAAGGAAGTCTGCCCGCCGGTAGGCCGATCGATAGGCAACCGAGCACGTTGACCAGCGCCGTGGCCGCTGGGAACGATGCTCCCTGCTCGGCAGCGCGGAAGCGGACAAGGGCCACCAGCAGGCCGCAGAGATTCTGTGGCTCGAGCGCCGGAGAAGGTTGGGAAACGTGGTATCATAGGTGGCGTTTTCGGAGGGGGGGGGCGCGTTTCTCATCGGGGCCGGAAGCACCGGCCAACCGTGAACCTCGGCTCGGATAAGAAGGCTCTATCAATGGCCAGAAAGCAAAGAATGTCGGTGCTGAAGCGGAAGCGGGAGGCCGAGAAGCGGGCGCGCGAGATGAGGAAGGCCGAGAAGGCCGCCCTCAAGCGCGAGCGCCGCCACGGCAAGAAGCGCGGAACAGCCACGGCGACACAGGAAGAGCTGGCCGCGCTCGGGGTCCTGCCATCGCCTGCCGCCGCCGCCGACGATTCGGAGTCGTCAGAGTCGTCGGATTAGGGAAGCGTCGGTCGGGCAGATCCCGGCGGCTTCTTCCCGAGAAGCGTACGCCTAGTCGCCGCTCCTTGATCTCGCCCGCAACCTATGCGCTCGCGCAGCCGCGAGTCGTTGAGAAGTGCGGGCTAGTAATTCACTCGCGCGGCGGCCATGGGTGCTCCCGGTGGAAAGCGGGTCGTTTTCGAGCCGGGCGCATGCCCCCTGTAGTCTCCTGCGCCCATGCGGTAATCTTTCGAGGCTTCACCATCAATAAAGCTCGCCTTTTTCGAGCAGGGAGGTAGCATCATGGCGATTCGACTAGGTAACGTGGCGCCCGACTTTACCGCTGAGACGACCGAGGGGTCCATCAGCTTCCACGACTGGAAGGGAGATGGCTGGGCGATCCTGTTTTCCCATCCGAAGGATTTCACGCCCGTCTGCACGACCGAGCTCGGCGCCGTTGCGGCGCTGAAGGACGAATTCGCCAAGCGCGGCTGCAAGGTGATCGGCCTGAGCGTCAATTCGCTCGAAGATCACGCCGAATGGTCCAAAGACATTCTCGACGTTACCGGCCACGCACCCAACTTCCCGCTGATCGCAGATCCCGACCGCAAGGTGGCCGACCTCTACGATATGGTTCACCCGAACGCGCTCGACACCATGACCGTGCGCTCGGTCTTCATCATCGCGCCGGACAACACCGTGAAGCTGACGCTGACCTACCCGGCGAGCACGGGGCGCAATTTCCAGGAGATCCTGCGTGCGCTCGACTCGGTGCAGCTGACCGCACACCACTCGGTGGCCACCCCGGCCGACTGGCAGCATGGCCAGGAGGTGATCATCTCGCCGGCGATGTCGGACGAGGATGCGGCGGCGAAATTCGGCGACTTCGACGCCCGCAAGCCGTACCTGCGCGTGGTACCGCAGCCACAGAACTGAGGGGGTAACAGAGGGTTTGACTTGCTTGGTCCCTGGGAAGCGATCGGGGTCGTAGCCGGCGACGTGGCAACGCGCCACGACAGGCCATCTCGCGCATAGGCCCTGGTAAGGGGGCGCCTTTACTGGTGAAACTGTTCTCTCCCGGTGTCGCAAGGCGATTTTTCTGCTGAGACTAGTATCAGCCGTCTATCGGCGGAAGTAGCTCCAGTAGATCAGAACAGAAGTCCCCGATCAGGTCCGGATCTGGTTCGTTGCCCTCCCTGCGAAGCGCTTCCCGTAGGCGAATCGTTCCGATCGAGGGCATGGTTCCAAATAGAGAATTGATGAACCGCCGAGCCTCCAGGACACACAGGTGCTCACTATGTCCGGCGGAGATTCGTTGTGCTGCCTCCCAAGCGCCTTTATCCGTGGAGGCCCAAAGCGTGTAGAGGTCGTAGGCGTGCTGCCGCGCCAGTTCGACCTCATCGGACACGATTCGGTCCCTCAGCGCAAAGAGCTTCAGAATCCAGTAGGAGAATAAGTTCGGGGTCGCTGCCGAAACGCCCGCGGACAATGGGACCAAAACCGGGCTCTCAGTGATCGCGATGGCTTCGGTCGCCCGATGTGCGTGCAATCCCGTAAAGTGACGAGGGCGTATCCGTCTGGCGTCCCGCTTGACGGGAGCGTCCTCGGGGGGTTCCTGGGCAAACAGATCCACCTTGATGAGGACTTCCACGCCATCTACCTTCTTCTCCTTCCTGAACTGGTAGTACTCAGCGCCCGGGAAGGGTTCGTATCCTGCGTCGTCGAGCACTCGTCGGAGCGCCCCGGTTGCTCTGGGGTCGACGATAACGTCAGCCGGAAGTACGACATCCAAGTCGCGTGTAGAGCGTGCGACAGGTAGTGGGGCGAGGGTTTCCTTTGCGCTGCGCCGTGCCTGATCGATTCGCAGCAGGACACCGAAGCCTCCCGCCAAGACCAGGTTGATCCCGGATGACGAAGTTTGCCGCAAGATGTGGGCGAGCTCTTCACGTAGAACTTTCGTGGGATCAGTCAATCTCACCGCCGAGGATCTTCGGGCGCAGTTCTTCGCCGATCTCGCGTTCCCGTTTCCCGCCGGTCGCCAGCTCCAGATACGTCTGAACTGGAGAGGTCCAGCAGATCCCTTCGTCCTTGCGGCGATCGAAATATATAATCGGGTCACGGGTTTGCCGCAATTCAACATCGGAGAAGCGGCTTGTCGGCTGGAAGCCAATTGATTCGCTCAAGCGCTCGAGAGATTCGACATAGATGGGTGGGAAGCGATCGCTGGTCGGGAGCTGTGCATAGTGCTGGGCACCGCTCACCGCGACCTTGATACGGAGCCTCTCTCCGGCCCGGGTGATGTTCTGAAGTTGTGCGGAGTCCTCAGGGAGACGCCCGCGGATCCGTTGCAGGTCCTCCGGAGGTTCGTAGCTCTTCTTGAGCTGATCCAGAAGGAGACCTGCCTGCAAGAGGGCCACGCCCTCTTGTCGCGATACGATCAACTCTTGGTCCAAAGACTTGAGAACCTTCGATACCGTCCCCAAGCTGATGCTCGCGCCGCGATCTTCGATCTCTTTCTTGAGTTCAGATACTTGCGAGAACTGTCGCTTGAGGAGCAGGACATGTCCGACCAGAGAACTCTTGCCTCGGTAGATCTGCTTGATTGGAAGGCTCGACGGGTATTGGTTCGGCTGGCCCGTGCGGTACACCAACCATTTGCCTGGAATGATGACGACGCCGTTTCCACAGAAATCGATGCCGCTGATCCGCTCGTCGGTGAGTTGAAGCAGTTCGTCTTCGTCGAGGAAGGGGGCCATGACCATGGGTCGGAGCTGCTCGGCTTCGGGGAAAGGCCCGATCTGATCCTTGGTTGACGCCAACAGGTTGATTGCCGCGCGCAGGCTCTTCGGGGTAGAGATACGAATGTACTCAACGGCGAAGGTCACAGTCTCCTCTTCCCATTCAAGTTCGGCGATCCAGTCAAGGGTCACCCTGCGCCAGAGAGCTTCCGTGGAGACGACCCTGAGGATGAGGGGAGGGAACTTCAAATCGCCCCGGGAGAGCTTCTCTAGGGCTTCGGATTTTTTCAGCATGGCGTGGGTCTGGCAGATGTATTTCTAGGGGAATAGTATTTTCTTATACAAGAAAATCACGGATAATGAGAACATTCAACTGTTTTCATCGTGTGGCACGATTTCTTCTACAAGAAAACTTCCCTTACTAAGAAAATCTATGGCGCAAGATCTAGCACGCATTTCTCATCGCGCTTCATCGCAAGGGCGTGGTCAGGGCCGCGAGGACAAGGCGCGCCCGGGAGGCTTCGAACCCCCGACCCGCGGATTAGAAGTCAGATGGCCTAGGTTTTGCCGCCGTCCGCCGATTCCCCAGTGGCGGCGGAAGTTACGACAAACTCCCATCACTGCGGCATTTCTGCCGCTTCCGCGCCCAGCGCGCTGAGCGCATGGAGCGCGCTGAGCTGCGTCTTCTGCGGAAAAAGTTGGAACGTATGTTGGAACGTCCGCCCGCCCGCTTGTGCCGGAGCGGGGCCGGGGTCGAGGTGGCGCAGGAGTCTGGCGGCCTGTGACGTCGCCTCCCCCGGCCCGGCGGCGTGGTGACGTTGGAGGATTTACACCGGCAGCGGCTCGGCCCGTGCCCGGAGATCCATGTCTCTCCGACAAGCGTGCGTAGAACGCCGCAGCAAGGGGACGAGAGGCGCGCATAGGGCCTGGGAGGTAGCGGGCAGGTCAGGGGTCGGGACCGGGCAGCGCGGCGGAGGTCGCCAAGGTCTGGCGGTAGTTCCAAGGCATCCAGTCGCCCGCGGAGGGTAGTGAGGTCCGGGATCTGAAGAGGCCCGGCCACGGGCTCGCCCGCGGCATATACCCGCACGCAGCCGCTCTGGTGAATGGACAGGTGCGGTTCCTGCGAGGCGACGATCCCCTCGGTAAAGTCGAAGGTATCCTCAA
>JBHHYG010000143.1:0-8768 GCA_046757445.1 Acidobacteriota bacterium | reverse complement strand
GAGCATCAGGCAACCCCAGAAATGGCTCGGTCGCTCCAGTGCCGGGCGCCGTTTTTGCAGGTAGCGCCGGTTGTAGCAGCCGGTGAGAGAATCGCGGACGCTCAACTCCTCGAGCTGCTGCTCGTGGGTCTTTCGATCGCTGATATCCAGCAGGACGCCGTAGAAAGCGATAGCCTCCCCTTTTTGGCTACGTCGCACATGACAAGTGTCGAGCACGGTGATCACCTTGCCGTCCAGCCTGCGAGCCTCGAGCTCGTACTCGTTCATCGAGCCGCGCTCGCTCACCAGGCGCTCGAACTCGGCCCGTCGCTCGGAGGCCACCCATAGCTTTTCCCCGTAGTGATCCCGTAAATCTTCGAGGGTCTCGGCCCCCAGCATCTCGAGCAGAGGCAAGTTGGCATCGACGATGCGCCCCTCGTGGGTAGCCACGTAGGTGCCCTCGGCGATGTTGTCCACCAGGGTCCGAAGCGTCTGCAGGTCGCTCAGCGAGAGCTGCAGTTGTTTCCCCTCGCTCGATGGAACTCGTTCTGGGACTTCGCGATCCGTCATGGCGGCGAACACAGGTTGCGGGAAAACCTCTTGGGCGCACGGTGGTTGCGGATGCACCCCGGGGTGTCTATCCGCAACCTGCCAAGGTCGGGGTGAGAGGATTTGAACCTCCGGCCCCCTGCTCCCAAAGCAGGTGCGCTACCGGGCTGCGCCACACCCCGACAGGGGGAGGATATCAGGATAGCTGGTCTCTGGCCTCACGAATCTCGCCGCCGACGGGGTCGCCTTCTCCAGCTTTCTCTTCGATTTCATCCACGCCCGGCCTCCAGCCGGCAAGGTAACGCGCCATCGCCCGTACGGCGGCACCGCGGTGCGAGCACGCCGTCTTTTCTTCACCAGAGAGCTCGGCGAACGTACGTCCTAGTTCGGGCGCCAGGAAGATGGGATCGTAGCCGAAGCCGCCGCCGCCCCGTGCCCGATCGGCGATGAGCCCCTCGCAGCTTCCTCTTGTCTCGTGGACAAAGCGTCCACGATAGGCCAGCACCAGATGACATATGAATCGCGCTGTCCTGTTCTCGGGCTTCACTCCGGTGAGCTTGGCCAGCACGGCGCGGTTTCGCTGCGCTTGCTCCATGGCCGGATCGAGGTAGCGAGCAGAATGTACCCCAGGCTCACCGCCCAGGGCGTCGATGACCAGGCCGGAGTCATCGGCCAAAACCGGCAGGTCGGTAGAACGTGAGGTGAACAGCGCCTTACCGCGTGCGTTGTCGGCGAAGCTGGCACCGGTTTCCTCGCAGTCGGGTGCCCCGGGCGGCAGGCCCTCGATTTGCCAGTCCAGGCCGTCCAGAAGCTCCAGCACCTCCCTCAACTTGCCGGGGTTGCGGGTGGCGAAGAGAAGGCGGGGGCCGGGTGGTCTTGTTGCCACCCCCTTTTGGGGCCGGGAACGCTGGCTCACCATGATGGCTGGATGCCGGGCTCTCTGATGGCCCAATCGAAGGAGGGCAGAAGGGGGCGAGAGAGGTCGAGGTGCCCCAGGGTGTCGATTTCCTGGCCGTCGACCAGGATTTGCACGGCACGGATCTCCGGGAAGCTGCTGGTGATGGTGTCGACGACGCCATATACGGCCTGGATCTCGCCGAGGGCACCACCGGTGAGCGAGGCCGGGAAGGACTTGTCGAAATCGACGTAGGCGATGCCGCCCGGAGACACCCAGGCTTCACGCACCGGGGCGTCGGCAGGCAGCGGCGAGATCATCTCGTTTCCCTCCCAGGAGATCAGTTCCTCAACCGCCCGCTGCACCTGGTCATCCAGCGTCCGCGGAGCCGTCACCAGGCGGGTAACGGGAATGAGTCGCTCCAGCTGCGGTACAACCAGGTAGAGTTGCAACGACATGGTGCCCTTGGCGGCACGCTCTGCGGCCGCTGCAGTCAGCGATTCGAGCTTTTCGGGGGCCAAGGGGGGGGGTTGCGCTGGTGGGCTGATACCGGGCTGCTGTGGTGATGCCGCCTGGTGCCCGGCCTCGTCAGCGACTGCCGGCGACTTGCCCGCGGCACCAGTTTCTGGCCCGCCGCCGGCATCGTCGGCCGCGCTTGCCGGCGCCCCGCCGCCGGCGGCCGGAAATCTACCGATGACGAGGTAGCCCAACAAGCCCAAGACCGCGGCCAGCATCAGGGAGATGGTGATGACACGCCAGGGTAGGGTGGGTTCACGCCGGCTCATGAAAGCCTTGGGGCGGAAGTTTAGCGTTGATGGCTGCCAACAGAGATCAAGGCCTGCCGGCGACGATACCCATCGAGGCTGGCGAAGAGCGCCGCGGCGACCTGTTGCCGGTAGTCGGGATCGGCCAGCAGGGCTTCTTCGTCGGGATTCGACAGAAAGCCTACCTCCACCAGCACGGCGGGCATGTTGGCCCCTCTGAGCACACGGAAGGGTGCCTGCTTGACGCCCCGGTCGCCGGTACCGGCCAGGTGGTTGAGATGCTGCTGGATCATCTCTGCCAGCACGCTGCTCTCGCGCAAATGGAGGGTTTGCGCCATGTCCCAGAGCAAAAGCTGGAGGTCCGAATCGCCGGCCGCCGCGCTTTGCAGATCGAGGGCGTCGTTTTCCAGCGCTGCCAATCTGTGCGCATCATCGTCGGTGGCCTTGTCGGAAAGGAAAAATGTTTCCGCCCCTCGGACGCCCTTGCCTCGATAGGCGTTGGCATGGATGGAGAGGAAAACGTCGGCCTTGAGGTTGTTGGCTTGTTCAGCGCGACTCTTGAGATCCACGTCGAAATCGCCATCACGAGTGAGTCGAACTTGTAGTCCCAGGCGTTCCTGGATCAGGTCAGCCAGCCGCCGGACGATATCGAGCGCAACTTCTTTCTCGGTGACCCCCGTCGGTCCCACGGCGCCGAGTTCCGAGCCACCATGGCCTGGATCGAGCACGACAACTCTCAGGCCCTCTTGGGACGCGGATGCGGCGACGGGTGGGCCCGAGGCGGGCGCGATAGCAGGCCTCGGCAAACCGCTGGCAGGGAATCCCCGCGCGGAGAGGTCGGCGGCGGAAAAGCCGGCCACCAACAGCAACGCCACAGCCACCAAGAAACTTGCGGTGTGGGAGCGGCTCATCGCTGGCCGTTGTTCGCTGTTCTCCTGCGGCGCCTTTGTCACGGCTCTGGTCGGGAATTAGACGGTGTTCGGAAACAATGGAATGATAACCGATCTTTGCCTCGGTTTGGATACGCCGTCGCCGCGGGCCTCTCCGCGCCCGCAGCAGGAGGGCGATGAGAAATGCGGGCTAGTAGGCAGTCGCGTCGAGCGCGCACCATTGTACTCGCGCAGCCGCGAGCCGTTGCGAAGTTCGGGCTAGGGGCGCTGCCCCGGTGGCGATCGTAGCTGCCGATCGAAGAAGTCGGCGGCGGTGCGAAAGACGGTGAGCCAGTTCTTGTGCAGCAGGAAGCCATGAACGTCATCGACGAAGAAGAGCTCCTCGAAGTGAACATCACCCTTCTTCCGCAAGCGTGCCACCAGGTCGATGCTCGATTCGAAAGGGACGTTGCGGTCGTCGTCCGCCTGCACGATGAGCACCGGTGATCGCCAGTTCTGGATGTCGGCCACCGGGCTCGAGCGGAACGCCAGCTGTGCCGTCTTTTGCCGCGCCGCTTCGCTGCTCGCCCGGATCTGCCCGCGACCGTACCAGCGCAACTGCTCCGACCAGTCGTGCACACCGTGCAAGTCCACCCCGGCCTTGAAGAGGTCGGAGTTTCGCGCCAACCCCATAGCGGTGAGATAGCCGCCGTAGGAGCCTCCCCATAGGCCGATGCGCTCGGGGTCTACCTGCGCCAGCGACTGCAGGTACCTGCCGGCGGCGACGATATCCTGGTACTCGGAGGCGCCGCGCCAACCATAGTCGGGCGGCTCGCGAAACTCGACACCGTAGCCGATGCCGCTGCGGTAGTTCACCGACAGCACCACGTATCCCTTGGAGGTCAGGTACTGGTTGAAGCCGTAGGCGCCGTGGTAGTAGCCGCGGTTGTGCCAGCCCAGCATCATCTGCCGCCGGGAGCCTCCATGCATGAAGATCACCGCTGGAACCTTGGTGCCGGCGGCCAGCGACTCGGGCACGAAAAGCTGGCCGTGGATGGTGAGGCCGTCGGCGGCCTCGAAGATCACCTGGCGTGGCTCGACGAGGCTGTCGAGCGGGAAGTCGGCGGCAAGCGGGCTCACCCGCCGGCCTTCGCCGGCGCCGAGGCTACGGGTGTAGACGCTGGCCGGCTCGTGGGCATCAGCGTGGATGTAGGCGATCCAGCTCCCGTCCGGTCCGGGAGCAGGGTTCCAGGCAATGGCCTTGCCGCTCTCCAGCCACTCGCTGTGCCCGTCACCGAGGCGCACCCGTCCGAGCTGGCGGGTGTCGATCGACTGGGTGTTGGTGCTCACGTAGATCCACTTGCCGTCGGCAGAAAGCGCGGCGTTCTCGACGATGCCCTGGCCGGGGGTCAGATCCACCGGCTCGCCGCCTTCGGGTAGGCCGCCGTCGGGGATGGCGTACAGATGGTTCCAGCCGCTCATCTCGCCGGGGAAGACGAGCTGGCCGGCGCCGTACATCAGGTTGTAGCTGCCGGCGATCGAGCGCGGGTAGCGGCCCCGCTTGGGATCGTCGGGGGCGCGCCACAATTCCCTGGCCTCGCCGCTCGCCACCTCCATCGTCCAGACGCTGAAGCCTCGATAGCCGGCCAGGGTGCGGATGAAGGCCAGGCGGGTGCCGTCGGGTGACCAGCGTGGCAGCCTGTCGATGTCGGCCGAGCTGGTCAACCAGCGCAGGGTGCCGCCGGCGAGGTCGTAGAGGCCGAGGATGGCGTGGCCGTCGCGGGCGCTGGCGAAGGCCAGGCGGGTACCGTCGGGTGACCAACGCAGATCGCTGAGCCCGGAGCGGACCCCGAATAGTTTCACCGGCTGTGGCTTGTCGCTACCGGTGCCGTCACTGCTGCCGGCCGCCGGCCGACTCTCCCTGGGCGCGCCGCCAGTGCCGAGGACCGCCCCAGGTAGCGGCTGCTGGGGAATGCCATCCAACTCCAGCAACCAAGCGCTTCCCTTGGACGCCCAGACGATCCTGTCGTCGGTGGGCGAGATGCGCGGGGAGACGGCGCCGGCCAGCCGTACCGGCTCGCCCCCCCGCCACTCGATCATCCACAGGTCCCGGGAAACACCCTCCTTGGCGCTGGTCGGGTTGGGAAGCTCGCCGTCGCGGTTCGGCACGCCGCCGCGCAGATAGATCAGGCGCTCGCCGTCGGGGGTGAAGGCCAGCCCGCTCAGTTCCTGGCCGTCGTCTTCCATATAGTGGGTCAGCCGGCGTGCCCGCCAGTCAGGGGCCTCGGCCACCCAGACGTTGCGGCGCCCCTCGGTATCGGCCATCCAGGCGATGCGCTGGCCGGTGGGGGCGGTCACCAGTCCGGTGGGAAAGGAATAGCTCAACACCTGCTCGAGGGTGAAGGGCTGCGCCGGCTGGGCGGTGGCCATCTCTCCGCCGCCGACGGCAACGGCCGAGCTCGGCGCGGAGCCGGCCACCGCCGTCACGGGCGAGACGAAGACCGCCGCCAGAAGCGCGGTGCCGGCGGCAGCGAGACCAAACGACAGCGTTCGTGAAGAGGTGCGCATGGGACTTCCTCCGCATGGGAATGGGCTGGTTACAGCAAGCCTACGGCCCGGCCGTGGAAGCGGCAAGGGTTGGGGGAACGCGGAAAGCTGCTCGAACTTCACCTACGGTAAGGCGGGACGCTTTTCCTGTGGCCATGGTGCCCGGCTAGAAAGGAGGTGGCCGGCACCGAAGGCGGCCACAACCCCTGCGATCCGAGCGCGCCGGATTGGTCACTTATCCGCAGTCGTGCGCTGGCCATTGTCCGCCAGCGGCGCGTTGCATAAGATGACGCAGTTGGGTCCCCGCAATGGTGCAGAGGCACCACCATGTCTGGAGATCTCGCAGGGAAGACGGTTGGTCGCTTCGAGGTCCGCTCCCGCCTGGGGGCGGGCGGCATGGGTGAGGTATACGAGGCGCGCGACACCACGCTCAGGCGCACCGTGGCCCTGAAGCGGCTGTCGCCCGAGCTATCCTCCGACGCCAAATCCCGGCGCCGCCTGCTGACTGAGGCCCGCAGCGCCGCCCGCCTCAACCATCAGTGCATCGCCGCCCTCTACGACGTCGCCGAAGTCGGTGACGAGCTGCTGCTGGTGATGGAGTACGTGGAGGGAGAGACACTCCGTCAACGGCTGCAGGGTCCCGTGTCGATCGAAGACTTTGTCGGCATCGCCGTGCAGTGCGCCGAGGCCCTCGCTGCGGCACACGCGCGCCACATAGTCCACGGCGACATCAAGCCGGAGAACATCATGTTGATGACCGGCGGGCAGGTGAAGATCCTCGATTTCGGCGTCGCCCACTTGATCTCCTCGGCTGAGGAAGACAGCGGCGCGATGACCCTGCTGACCACTCAGATCGGTACCGGCGGCGGCACGGTTCCGTACATGGCGCCCGAGGTCCTCCTGCGGCAGGAGGGCGATCACCGCGCCGACCTCTTCTCGCTCGGCGTCGTCTTCTACGAGATGCTGACGGGCCATCACCCGTTCCTGGCGGGTACCCAGGCCGCCGTCGTCGACCGGATCCTGCACGAAGCACCGGTACCTGCCATCCAGCTCAACCCAGGCGTCCCCGCTCAGGCCGCCACGATCGTCGCCAAAATGCTGGCGAAAAACCCGGCCCAGCGCTCGGCGACGACGGAAGATCTCGTCGTTGACCTGCAAAACCTGCGGACGCAGGTCACCATGCCGGAGCCGCACCCGGCACCCCTCGTACCGCCACGCCCGCGCCGCCGCTGGGGGATCGTGGCCGGCGGCGCGGTGGCGCTCCTCGCCCTCGCGGCGATCGCCGTCCCGCCGGTGCGGCAGCTGCTCACGGGGAAGGCAGCGCCGGGTCGGCCCCCACGCGCTGCCACCACCGCACCCTTCGACCCGTCCGACTGGATCATCGCTGTGCTGCCGTCGCGGACGGCGCAGGCGGAGGATCCCGACATCGCAGTGCTGAACGAGGGCCTGGCTACCACGCTCACCGCCAAGCTCACGAAGCTCAGTCGCGCCCACGACCTGCAGATCATCCCCACCAGCATCCTGCGCGAACAACAGATCGACAGCCTGAAGGCGGCCCGCCAGGAGCTGGGTGTGACCCTGGCGCTGAACTTCGACACCCACCTGCTCGGCAACAGCATCCGCATCAATTGCAACCTCGTCGACCTGCGCCTGGGGCGTCAGCTCGCGGCCGAGACCGTCGACGGTAGCCTCGACGACCTGATCGCCCTCGAGGAGCAGGTGGCTGTCCATGCCCTGAGGATGTTGCGACTGGAGCTGCAGCCAATGGAGCAGGGCCTCCTCGCTGTCGGCACCGACGAGCCGCGCGCTTACGCCTACTTCGTGCGCGGCCGCGGATACCTGCAGAACTACCGGGACGCCGACAGCGTCGACGCTGCCGTGACGCTGTTCCAACAGGCGCTGCGGGTGGATTCGGGATACGCTCGCGCCCACGGCGGCTTGGGCGAGGCGTTCTGGTGGACCTACCAGCTCACCAGCGACCCGCAGTGGGTCTCCCGTGCGGCTGCGGAGTGCGCTGCAGCTGTGCAGCTCGACGAGTTCGATGCCAATGGCCGCATCTGTCTGGGCACCGTCTATCAGGGTACGGGTCGGTACGCGGAAGCGGTCGAGGAATTCGAGGAGGCCACGAGGCTCGAGCCCACCAACGACGACGCCTATAGAGGCCTGGCCGCTGCCTACGAAACAGAAGGGAAGCTCGACCTGGCCGAGGAGACGTATAAGGAAGCGATCGCCCTGCGACCGCACTACTGGGCCGGCTATCGATACCTCGGGGCCTTCTACTATGGCCAGGGCCGCTACGCTGAGATGCTGGACAGCTTCGAGGAGGCAGTGCAGCTCGCCCCCGACAGCTACCACGATTTCTCCAACCTGGGGGTGGCTTACTACTACCTCAGCCGCTGGGTCGACGCACGCCGGGCGTTCGAGCGCGCGCTGGAGATCAAGCCGAACTACACATGGGCAATCTCCAATCTGGGGACGCTCTACTTCTTCGAGCAGCGTTTCGCTGACTCGGCGCGCATGTTCGAGAAGGCCGTCGAGGCCAACGACCGCGAGTACTGGACGTGGGGAAACCTCGGGGACGCCTACTTCTGGGCGCCGGGAGAGCGGGAGCAGGCCCCGGCAGCCTATCGCAGAGCCTTGTCGCTGGCCGAGGAGCAGCTCCTCGTCAACCCCAACGACAGCGAGGTGGTCGGCTCGATGGCCATATACTTCGCCATGCTGGGCGAGCGCCAACCTGCCCTCGAGCACCTCGGACGTGCCCTCGAGCTGGCACCCGAGAGCGTCGACGCCCTGCACAGGGCCGCCCAGGTGCACCAGCAGCTCGGGGACTCCGAGCGCGCACTGGACTATCTGGCCCGGGCGTTGGACGGCGGCTACCCGGTGAAGGAGGTCCGCGCCGACCCGATCTTCACCGACCTATGGGACGACGAGCGCTACCAGAAGGTCGTGGGCAGCTGAGCGGGCGGCGGCACCCCGAGGGCCGGGCGCTGCCCCTAGCCCGCATATCTCAACGGCTTGCTGCTGCGAGCGCGGCAAAGGGCGCGCTCGCTGCGTTGCGCTTGCTCGGTCTCCTCGACGTATTGTCAAATACGCCTGCGGAGCCCTCCCGCCGCGCGCCTGGCCGCTACCGTAGCAGACTGCCGTTGAGATATGCAGGCTAGATCA
>JBHHYG010000142.1:0-8769 GCA_046757445.1 Acidobacteriota bacterium | reverse complement strand
GTGCGGAAGCCGAGGCCTTCTACGCCGTGCATCGAGAGCGGCCCTTCTTCGTCGGGCTGACGGAGTACATGTCGTCGGGCCCGATCGTGGCGGTGGCCCTCGAGCGCGAGAACGCCGTCGCCCACCTGCGCCAGGTCATGGGGGCGACCGACCCGCGGGAAGCCGAGGAGGGCACGCTCAGGGCACAGTACGCAGAGAGCATCGAGCGCAACAGCGTGCACGGTAGCGATGCTCTCGAGACCGCGCGTGCCGAGCTGAACTTCTTCTTCGCCGACAGCGAGTGGCTCGGCTAGCCCGCGCAGCCGCGACCCGTTGAGAAATCCGGGCTAAAAAGGCCAGTATCCGGTCCAGCCGGGCGGCAGGCTCTTGAGTACGTCGAAGGTGATGACGACCGCCATCAGCGTCATCAACAGGATCAGCCCGACGGTCATCATGCGCTCCTTGACGCGCATGCTGAGGTCCCGCCGGATGAGCCCCTCGAAGGCCAGCACGGCAATGTGGCCACCGTCGAGGACGGGGATCGGCAACAAGTTCAGCAGGCCGAGTTGTAAGCTGACGACGGCCATGAACCACAACAGCACGCGAGGATTGCCGGTGCTGGCGGCGGCCCCGGAGAACTTGGCGATCTCGATCGGACCGGAGAGAGTTCTCACCGACATCCGACCGGTGAAAATTCTGGCGAGGATCTGGCCCACCAGGCTTGCCTGTCTACGTGCCTCGGCGACGGCCTGCCCGACGGCAGCGACAGGACCGAAGTGATGGACCACAGTGTCGAGCGGGCGACTGAGACCGAGGTAGCCGACTCCCCCCAACTCCCGTGGCTGGCGCCTCGGTGTCACGTGCAGGGTCAGTTCCTGGCCATTGCGATCGAGGACGATCTCGGTGGGCATTTCTGCTCGGGCAGCGATGAGCTTCTGCAGCTGACTAAAATCCTGAATCGGCTCGCCCTCCACTTCGACGAAGCGATCGCCCGGCTCGATGCCGGCGTCAGCAGCCGGGCCTCCCGGCGCAACGCTGTCGACGATGGGCGGGAAAGCTGGTCGGATTCCCAGGTAGCCCTGATCTGAAGGCGGAAGCGCGAGCGGCGTTACCTGCACGGTCTGGGTAACGCCATTCCTGATGACCGTCAGGGTCATCGGCTGACCGCCTGAGATCGCTTCTCTCAGCGTGAACTCACGCCAGGCTTCCAGAGGCTCGCCGTCGACGGCGATGACCCGATCGCCCGGCAACAACTCGACCCCGGCGGCGGGGGAATCCTTCTCGATCCAACCGATCTGCACCGGCTGCTCGGTCCATGCCTCCACCTCGATACCGCCCAGGAAAACGGTGGTGAACAGGACGATGGAGAGGACCACGTTCATCGACGGGCCCATCACCAGCACCAAGAACCGCTGCCATTTCGGTCGCGTCAGGTATTCGTCGCCATCCCCCGTGAGCACCTCGTCGGGGTTCTCCCCCTTCATCTTGACGTAGCCGCCCAACGGCAAGGCGCAGACCCGATAGTCGGTTTGGCCGCGCTGGAAGCCGAACAGCCTCGGTCCGAAGCCGAGGGCGAACACTTCGACGCGAATGCCGAAGAGCTTGGCCACCCCAAAGTGACCGAACTCGTGCACGAAAATCATCACCCCGAGCACGAATGCGAGCGCCAGGATGTCGGTTCCGATGGTGAACATTCAGTGTCCTGGTGGTTTGTTTCCGACTTCAAATGACCCGCGAGATGAGTCCCGACACGCCGCTACAATATCCACTCTACCAGTTGCTCCGGGCGTGCTGCTATGCGCCTCGGGAAGCTGCCCGGGCGTGCCCCGCAAGACCCGACTCCAGAGGCCATCGTACACCTACTCTCCACGTAGCACCTGGCTCGTCTTCCCGGTGCCGCGTACGGTGGCCTCACGAGTTGCTGACGCAGATAGAAGAGACCTGTGCCCGGGCAGCGCGCCGGGCTGTCGCATCAGCGCGGCAGACCTCGTCAATGGATGCCGCCTGCTGCACCGGCTGGTTAGCGAGCACTGCGGCCACGACGGCGGTGATCTGATCGAAGCGGAGCTCGCCTCTCAGAAACGCTTCCACTGCTACCTCATCGGCGGCGTTGATCGTGGCCGGTGCCGTGCCGCCGATTGCCAGGGCTTCTCGGGCAAGACCGAGAGCCGGATACTGTTTGCTGTCGGTGGGCTGAAAGGTCCAAGGAGAGCTGCGGGGCAGCTCCAGAAGCTCGGCGACGGGTTGCCACCGGTCCGGGTAGGAGAAAGCGTCCTGAATCGGCAAGCGCATGTCGGTGGGCCCTGCCTGCGCGATCAATGAGCCGTCGACAAACTCGACCAGCGAATGAACGACGCTCTGTGGGTGGATGACCACGTCGATGGCTTCAGCCGGCACCCGAAATAGCCAATGGGACTCGATGATCTCGAAACCCTTGTTCATCATCGTCGCGGAGTCGATGCTGATGCGTCGACCCATCTGCCAGGTGGGATGGCGTAATGCTTCTTCTGGCGTTACCGTCGACAGTCGCTCCGCTGGCCAGCCGAGGAATGGTCCGCCGCTGGCGGTGAGGATGAGGCGGCGAACGTCGGCGCTTCGGGTGCCGCGAAGGCATTGGTGAAGCGCGTTCGGCTCCGAATCTACCGGTAGAACTATCGCCCCCGAGTGCCGGCAGGCCTCCATGATCAGCTCGCCGGCCATGACCATCGACTCCTTGTTGGCCAGGCCCACTGTCTTGCCGGCGACTACGGCATCGTAGGTAGCCGGCAATCCCGCTGCCCCCACCACGGCATTCAAGACCAGGTCAATGTCAGGGTGGAGGGTGACCTGACGTAGTCCTTGCTCGCCCCAGACCACCCTCGTTGAGTTCGACCCCGAGCGCCGCCGCAGAGCTCTTGCGTCTGCCTCCGATGCCAGCGACACAACCTGCGGTCGCCACCGTTGTACCTGGTGGGCGAGAGCATCGACGTTACCGCCAGCAGCAAGACCAACGACCTGCAGTCGGTCCTCGTGCCGCTCGACGACTTGCAGTGCCTGCGTACCGACGGAGCCAGTGGAGCCAAGAATGGCAATCCGCTTCTGCCGCATCCTGGATGGACTCAGATGAGTTTCGTGGCCAGGGCCGCATAGAGGGTCGCGCCGGCGAACAGCAAGCTGTCGATGCGATCGAGGATACCGCCATGACCGGGCAATAAAGTTGACGAATCCTTCGCCCCGGCGGCTCGCTTGAGCGCCGACTCGAAGAGATCGCCGCACTGGCCGACTGCTCCTAGCAGCAGGCCCAAAGCCAGTATCCTCGGTAGACTCGCAGCCGGTATCTGGTAATAACCGACGGCGCCGGCCGCGACCATGCTGGCCGCCAGGCCGAAGCCGGTGCCTTCGAGGGTCTTATGGGGCGACAGCGAGGGCGCCAGCGGGTGCCGGCCGAGCAGCCGCCCACCGTAGTAGGCTGCGATGTCGCCGGTGCTGACCGCGACAAACAACAACACCAACCATCTGAGGCCCTCGGGGCGATTGCGCAGCGCCACATAGAATCAGGGCATCAAGCCCAGCCAGACGAAACCCCCGACGGTGGCCAAGCTGCGCCGTAGCACCAGCCCTGGATGAAGCTTGCCAGCTGCAAGGCTGGCCATCGTTGCCAGGATTGCGGCGGCGCCGAAAACGACCATTGCTGTGGATTCCCCAGACAAACCGAAGGCCAGTGCACAAGCAACCGCCAGTGGTGCCCCTATTCCACGTAGAGGAGCAGCGCCCGCTTCGGCGGCCATACAAGCGAACTCTCTCCAGGCTAGCGCGACGACCGTGGCGACGAGCAAGGCGAATGCCCACGGTTGCATCCACAACGCCAAGGCCAAAAGGGCCAGCAGCACCAGCGCTGTGAAGATCCGCAGCATGCGGGGGTCAGCCGGATTCGCCGCCGACGTCGCCGTAACGGCGCTCGCGTCGCTGAAAGTCGGCAATGGCTTGTAGGAAATCGGCTCGACGGAAGTCGGGCCACAGTTTGCTGGTGACCCAAATCTCCGAGTAGGCGATCTGATAGAGCATGAAGTTCGACACCCGCAACTCGCCGCTGGTGCGAATGAGCAAATCCGGGTCCGGCAGATGTGCCGTATACAGGTAGCGGCCGAGCACTTGCTCATCGAGGGTTTCCAGCTCCAGCGCCTGCCGCTGCAAATCCTTGACCACACCCCGGACGGCATCGACGATCTCAGTCCGGCCGCCATAGTTGAGGCCGATGACGAAGCGCATGCCGGTGTTGGCGCTCGTTGCCGCCATCGCCTCCCGGACATCGGTGCGAACGTCATCGGGCAGGCCCTCCAGGCGACCGATGGCGTCGAAGCGCACGGAGTGCTTCAGGAGTGTCGATAACTCCCGGCGCAGATATTCTTTCAATAACCCCATTAGTGCATCGATTTCCTGCCTTGGCCGTTTCCAGTTTTCAACCGAGAAAGCGTACAGGGTCAATGTCTCGATTCCGGCACGGGCAGCTGTTTCCACTACATCCCGCACGGCCTTGATACCGGCCCGGTGTCCTTCGACGCGAGGCAATCCACGTTGCCCGGCCCAGCGACCATTGCCATCCATGATGACCGCCACGTGGCGAGACAACCGCGACCAGTCGATCTGTTCGATGACCGAACGGGTGTCAGGGTCGGCGAACTCCAACAGCTCGGAAGGCGCGCAGGCGGTGACGGCGGGGCGGCTCACCGGCATACCTCCACGGTGGCATAACCGCTGGGGTGCTTCTGACGCCAGCTCCAGGCGTCATTCAGGATGGTTGCAAGCTCTGAGCGCCGGGGTGTCCACCCCAACTCCCGGTTGGCGCGACGAGAGTCGGCCACCAGGCAGGGTGGATCGCCAGGCCGCCGCATTCCGATCCTCAAAGGAATGGCACGGCCTGTGACCTGGCGAGCTGCGGCCACCACCTCCAGAACGCTCTGTCCCTTACCCGTGCCGAGATTGAATACACCCCCGGGATGTCCGTCCGCGAGGAGCGCGAGCGCCGCCAGGTGCGCGGCCGCCAGGTCGGTGACGTGCACATAGTCACGCACGCCGGTTCCGTCCGGCGTCGGGTAGTCGTCGCCGTAGATTTCGGCAGAGGGTGCCTGGCCGAGGGCCACCTCGAGTAGCCGAGGGATGAGATTACTGGCTGGCGTCTTATCCTCGCCCAGATCGCCGGCCGGGTGGGCGCCGGCGGCGTTGAAGTAGCGCAGTGCGACGCCACCGATGCCGTGGGCTTGGCCATAAAAGTAGATGGCACGGTCGACGGCAAGCTTGGTTGCGCCATACGGGTTGATAGGGTCCGGTGGTACCTGTTCGTCGATGGGCTGCTTCCCAGGGTGCCCGTAGACGGCGCAAGTGGACGAGTGCACGATGGTGCCGACTTGCCGTGAGACCATCCAGTCGAGCAACACCAAGCTATCGCCGAGGTTGGCGCGATAGTAGAGGCCAGGATCCTGTGTTGACTCGGATACCGAGCAGCGTGCGGCGAGATGCATCACCGCGTCGGGGTGTGCCTCGGCGGCGGCCGCATCGAGCACCGCCGTGTCACCACAGCGACCGACGCGGAGGGGAACGCCGTCGGGTAGTGTGACCCGGTGTCCAGAGGAAAGGTCGTCCACCACCACGACCGTGTGCCCCTCATCCAGCAACGCGCGCACCAGGTGGCTGCCGACGTAGCCTGCGCCGCCGGTGACAAGAATATGCATGAGATGCGGGGTGCCCTCGGGATGGCGGTTGCGAAAAAAGTCTGAGAGCCTGCCATTCTAGCATGGCGGTGGCGGCGATTGTTCAGGATCAGTACTGGACACGGGCGAGGCAAAGGCCTCGGGACGGTGCCTTCACGGGCGGGGAAGCGCTCCGCTCTCCCCGCAGGAGGTCACTTACTGTTGACGGCGAACGTCGCCCGCTTCCCACTTCCACCAGCATGCCGACGATGCCGCGAACCGCATGACGGAGAAAGCTCCGTCCGACAATGGTGATGGTCACCAGGCGACCGGCGTCGATCGAGCAAGCTTCGATGGGACGAATCGGGCGGTCTCCCTCGGGCCGGCTGGCGAACAGCCGCTGATCGAGCGGGCCTTCCAGCAATGAAGCGGCCTCGGCCAGATCGTCGAGTTCTACCAGACCGGGGCGATGCCAGCTGAAAGGCGCCAGGAAGGGCGACGCCAGCGGCGCCGGATCCAGATGGTAGCGGTAGACTTTGCGGTGAGCTGAATAGCGGGCGTGGAAACCGGGCTCGGCAAGGGAGGCATCGAGCACGCGGATGTCCGCTGCCAGCAGACCATTGAAAGCCCGCTGCCAGCTCTCCGGCGACAGCGTTGCCGGAATATCGAAGTGACAAACCTGCCCGCTCGCATGAACCCCGGCATCCGTACGACTCGCGCCCGTGACGCGCACTTTCCGGCCCGCTACCTTGTCGACGATCTCCTCCAGGCTGCCCTGAACGGTGGGCTTGCCGGGTTGGACTTGCCAGCCGGCGTAGGCGGTGCCTGCATAAGCTACCTTCAGCCGCACTCGCATGATGCAGCAATGCTACCCCGGTTGCGCAGGGTTTGGGTGCGGGGCCGTCTCGGTTTCAGTATCCTTTTCATTGCCATGCCCGTTCTCGAGATCTTGAAATACCCTGATCCCCGCCTCCAGCAGCCGTGCCGCCCGGTAGAGCAGTTCGACGAACATCTGCGCACGTTGGCTGAGCAGATGATCGAAACCATGCAGTCGGCGGCGGGGATCGGCCTGGCAGCACCTCAAGTCGGCGAGCACCTACAGCTCACCGTCATCGACCTCTCCGGTAGTAGTGAGCCGGACAAGCTCCTGGTGCTGGTCAATCCCGTGGTCGAGCACCAGGAGGGAGAGGTGCGCGATGACGAGGGCTGTCTTTCTTTCCCCGATCTGATCCTTGTCGTTCCCCGGCCCTCGCGGGTAGTGGTTACAGCCCGGGATCTCGACGGCGAGCCCTTCCGCGTCGACGCTGACGGATTGATGGCTCGCTGCTTGCACCACGAGATCGACCATCTGAAGGGGGTGCTGTTCATCGACCGCGTAAGTCCTCTGAAACAGGATATGGCGCGGCGGAAGATCGCCAAGCGCATTCGCGCCGGCGACTGGTAGCATCGTGTTGCGTGTCCTGTTCATGGGGACGCCCGCCTTCGCCGTGCCCGCGTTGGAGGCAGTCTCGGTTGACCATCAGCTGGTTGCGGTGGTCACCCAGCCCGACCGTCCCCGTGGCCGAGGCCAGCGTCCGGCCTCGTCGGCAGTCAAGCGGTGGGCCGAGAGGCAGGGCCTGCCCGTGGAGCAGCCGGAAACGCTGCGGCGGGCGGAAATCCATCGACGGCTGGCCGCCTACGCGCCCGACCTGATCATCGTCGTCGCCTACGGGCTCATCCTGCCGGCCTCTGTGCTCGCCGTTCCGCCGCGCGGTTGTATCAACCTGCACGCCTCGTTGCTGCCGCGACACCGGGGGGCGGCACCGGTCGCCTGGGCCATTCTTCGCGGCGATGACGAGACCGGAGTGACCACCATGCTGATGGACGAGGGGCTCGATACCGGTCCCGTGCTGATGCAGAGCAGGGAGCCGATTGCGCTCCAGGATACGACGCCGGTGCTGGCCGAGCGCCTCGCTGTTCGGGGAGCCGAGCTGCTGGCAAGAACCCTATGTCTGTGGGAAGCGGGCGAGTTGACGCCGCAGCCTCAGGACCATGAACAGGCCACCTTCGCCCCGCGCTTCCGCAAAGAGGATGGCTGCGTAGATTGGCAACAACCAGCCCTGGCCATCGCCCGCCAGGTGCGTGCCCTGCAGCCGTGGCCCGGCACCTACACCTTTGCAGGCCGGAAGCGCTTGCAATTGTGGTCGGCGGAGCCAGGGGCGCGGATGGAGGGTCCTGTTTCCCGGGCTGGAACCGTGGCCTGCGCGTCGGCTGAGGGCGTCTGGGTCAGCTGCGGCGATGGTGAGCTGTTGCGGATTACCGAGCTGCAGTTGGCCGGGGGCAAGCGTCAGGTGGTTGGCGCATTCCTCCGCGGCCACTCTTTGGCCGCCGGTGACTTGTTGGGGGCGAGCGCCGGGCCGCGACAGTGAGCGATACCGATCCCCGTGCGGTAGCCCTGGATGTTCTGCTGCGGGTGGAGGGAGGCGCGCACAGTGATCGGGCGCTGGACAGGGCGCTGCGGCGGGCCCGTCTCGATGACCGCGACCGGCGGCTGACCACCGAGCTGGTTTACGGCACCCTTCGCCGCCTCCAGACCCTGGACCGCAACATCGGCCCCCACTGTCACCGTCCCCTCCAGGAGCTCGATGCACCCGTGCGTGTGGCGTTACGCCTGGGGCTCTACCAGTGCTGCTTTCTGGATAGCGTTCCCGAGCACGCTGCCGTCAATGTTGTCGTAGCGGCGGTCAAGCGCTACAAGCCGCAAGCGGCGGGGCTGGTCAACGGGGTTCTCCGTGCTTGCTTGCGCGCCGGCAGTCTGACCTCGCCCGCAGCCGACGACGACCTGGCGAGGCGCTGCGATCTCCCCGCCTGGTGGGCCAGGCGCTGGCAGGATCGTCACGGCGAAGAAGCGGCCGGGCGCTGGCTGGAGCGAGCCTTGCAGGCGGCCCCCCTGGTGTTGCGGCCTCACCCGAGGGTGCTGGGAGCCGAGGAGCTGTGTCGGTCGCTAGCCTCTGAAGGAGTGCGGTTGGCTCCGGCCGGGCATTGTCCGGGTGCTTTTCTGGTGATGAAAGGGTCACCACTGGCCACGTCGGCGTTCGCCGCCGGCTGCTTCAGCCTGCGAGGGGAGGCCAGTCAGATGATCATC
>JBHHYG010000141.1:0-8793 GCA_046757445.1 Acidobacteriota bacterium | reverse complement strand
GCTGACAACGCCGGAGGGATCTCCGAGATGGCCGGGCTGGGACCCGAAGTGCGCAAGATCACGGACGGCCTCGACGCTGTCGGCAACACCACGGCCGCTATCGGCAAAGGCTTTGCCATCGGCTCGGCGGCGCTGACGGCGCTGGCGCTGTTCAGCGCCTACAGCCAGGCGGTCAACCAGGCGCTGCGGCAAGCGGGCGGCGGCACGCTCAGCATCGTGCTGACCCAACCGGAGGTTGTCGTCGGACTACTGATCGGCGGCATCATCCCCTTCTTCGCCGCCGGCTTGACGATGACTGCGGTGGGGCGAGCGGCGGGCAAGCTGGTCGATGAGATTCGTCGCCAGTTCCGGGAAATCCCCGATTTGATGGAGGGCAAAGGCAAGCCCGACTCGGGTCGTTGCGTGGCCATCGCCACCAACTCCGCCCTGCGGGAGATGGTGGCGCCGGGACTTCTGGCGGTGACCGCCCCGGTCGTGGTCGGCTTCGGTCTCGGCGCGGCGGCTCTGGGCGGCATGCTGGCTGGGGCCACCGTGGTCGGCGTCTTGCTGGCGCTGATGATGGCCAACGGTGGCGGTGCCTGGGACAACGCCAAGAAGTACATCGAGGCGGGCAACCTCGGTGGCAAGGGCTCGGATGCCCACAAGGCCTCGGTAGTCGGCGACACCGTTGGTGATCCGTTCAAGGACACTTCTGGCCCGTCCATGAATATACTGATAAAGTTGATGTCTGTCGTTTCACTGGTGATCGCGCCGATGCTGGTCGGCTAGCCAATACCACTCACTCCTCGCCCTGTCGCGTGCAGGGCCAGTGACCGAGAGGAGAAGATGACAAATCTCTACGAAACGCTTCTGATCGTCGCCCCCGAGGTGGACGAGGAGGGGGTTGATGCCGTCTTGGGCGATCTGCGCACCCAAGTCGAGGCAGGGGACGGGCGCGTGCTGCAGGCCAGCGTCTGGGGTCGTCGCCAGCTTGCCTACCAGGTGCAAGGCCGGACCGAGGGCACCTTCGCCATTCTGCACAGCGAGGGTCCTGCCACCTTGCCGCAGCAACTGAAGGAACGGATGCGGCTGGACGAGTCGGTGATCCGCAACTTGGTTGTCCGGCTCGAGGACGAGCAAGAAGCAGCCGCTCGCAAGCAGGCGGAAGAGCATGCTGCCCAGCAGACGGCGGCGGCCGCACAGCAGCACGTCGCTTCCGAGCGGCGGGCAGCAGCGGCGGTCGAGGCTGCCGCCCGCTCGGTGGCGGACGTCGAGGCCGGCGTCGAGGACGAGGCAGAGCCCGGGGAGGTTGCCGCGGCAGCCGGAGAGGGCGAGGGCGGCGAGGAGGCTGTTGACGACGACGTGGAACAGGAGGGCTAGAGATGGCCAGGGTGCAGCGAGGAGGTGGTCGGCGGAAGTTTTGCAGGTTCTGCGCTGACGAGGTTGCCTACATCGACTACAAGAACGTCGAGCTGTTGCGGGGCTTCATCCCCGACCGCGGAAAGATTCAACCGCGCAGGGGTAACGGCAACTGTGCCCGTCACCAACGAATGCTCACCCGTGCCATCAAGCGTGCCCGCGAAATCGCCCTGCTGCCGTACCGCACGGGCTAAAGGACGCAGCCATGAAACTGATTCTTCAGGAGCCGGTTGTCGATCTAGGCGAGGCCGGTGACGAGATCGATGTGGCGGCGGGCTACGGGCGCAACTACCTCCTCCCGAAAGGCCTGGCTGTGATTGCCACCAAGGCCAACATGCGGCTGGTACGAGAAAGGAAGGCCAAGCGTGAGGCTCGTGCGGCCGCCGATCTTGAAGCCAGCCGGGAATTGGCAGGAAAGCTTTCCGAGGTGTCCATCAACATCAGGCGGAAGGTGGCCGATGGAGACACGCTGTACGGCTCGGTCAGTGCGGTGGACATTGCCGCGGCACTGGAGGCCGAGGGCTTCGAGATCATCCGTGACCAGGTGAAGCTCGCGCACCCGATCAAGACCCTGGGCATATACGATGTGCCGCTGGGTCTGCCACACGGTATCGAGGCCATCATCAAACTATGGGTGGTAAAGGAGTAGCCGGAACCCTCGCCCGAGCCCTTGCCAGCATGCTCTTATCAGCCTAGCCTGAGTCATGCCCGCGCAGCCGCGAGCCGTTGAGAAGTCCGGGCCAGTCTCCGCCATCCCGACTCGTCGCTGCTGGCGACGTGCAACGCTTCTGGGGCAGTCCTGATGCTGGACGAGCGGATCAAAGAACACATTCTGCCGCACAATCTCGAGGCTGAACGCTCCGTTCTCGGCGCCATCCTGCTCGATAACCAGGCCTTCAACGCCGCCGCCGAGGTGCTCACCCCAGAGGATTTCTATGGTGAGCCGAACAGGATTGTCTTCAAGGGCATGGTGCATCTGGCAGAGCGCAATGCCGCCATCGATGCGGTCACCTTGGCCGATGAGCTGAGTCGTGGTAACGGCCTCGAGCATGCCGGCGGCCCGGCCTACCTGGCGTCGCTGGTCGATGGCCTACCCCGGGCCTTGAACGTCGATCATTACGCCCGCATCGTCAAAGACAAGGCCTCGCTTCGTAACCTCATTTCCTCGGCCAACGCGATCATCAGCACCGCCATGGCCGGCGAAGACGAGACCGACATGATCATCGACCAGGCGGAGCGCTCGATCTTCGAGATCGCCGAAGAGAAGGTAAAGAGAGGCTTCCTGTCGGTGCAGGATCTGGCGCCCGACACCATGCGCGAGCTCGAGGAGCTGCACGAGCGCCGCGAGCTGGTGACCGGGGTCCCGACCGGTTTCAAGCGCCTCGACGTTCTCACTGCCGGGCTGCAGTCGGGCGATCTGGTGATCATCGCCGGGCGCCCCTCGATGGGCAAGACTACCCTGGCGCTCAATATCGCCCAGCACGTGGCGGTGCGCCACGGTGGCGTGGTGGGCATCTTCTCGCTGGAGATGTCGACGTCGCAGCTGATCCGGCGTCTGATGGCCGCTGAGGCAGAAGTCGACGCCCACAAGCTGGCTTCCGGGTTCCTCTCGGAAAAGGATCTCAACGCCCTCCTGAACTCACTGCAGCTGTTGTCGGAGTCGAAGATATTCATCGACGACTCCGCCGCTCCCACGCTGCTCGAGATGCGCTCCAAGGCCAGAAGGCTGAAGGCCGAGCACGGCCTCGACTTGCTGGTGATCGACTATCTACAGCTCATGGGCGGGGGTGGGAAATACGAAAACCGCAACCTGGAAATCGGCGCCATCTCGAGGGCCCTGAAGGGCCTTGCCAAGGAGCTGGAGGTGCCTGTGTTGGCGCTCTCTCAGCTCTCCAGGGCACCGGAGTCGCGGTCCGAGCACCGGCCCCAGCTCTCCGATCTACGTGAATCGGGCAACCTCGAGCAAGATGCCGACGTCGTCGCCTTCATCTTCAGGGAAGAGGTCTACAGTCCTGATCCCGGGTTGCAGGGCACGGCCGAGCTGATCATCGCCAAGCAGCGGAACGGGCCCACCGGGTTCGTGCCGCTTGCCTTCCTCAAGCAGTTCACGGTTTTCAAGGAACGAACAGACCGGAACGAACCTTGGGAATAGGCGGTACAAGAATCGGCCGGTCGACGGTTGCGGAGGTCGATCTTGCCGCCTGCGCCCGCAATTTTCGTCGCCTTCGCGACCATGTAGGCGGGCGCGACGTGTGGGCGGTGGTGAAGGCCGGCGCCTACGGTCACGGGGCGGTGAGGGTAGCCCGACGGCTGGCGCTGGAGGGCGTCGCCGGCTTCGCCGTCGCCACCGTCGGCGAAGGGGTCGAACTACGCCGGGCAAGCATCCGGCAGCCTCTGTTGGTGATGGCAGGCATCGAACCGGTGACGCTGGGGGCCATGACCGCAGTCGTCGAGCATCGGCTGGCTGTGGCGGTGTGGGATGCCGTCACCGCCGAGCGCATCGGCGCCGTGGCCCTGAAAAGCAACCGGCCGCCGGTGCGCGTTCACCTGAAGGTAGATACCGGAATGGGGCGACTGGGCGTTGTCCTGGAGCGGGCGCAACAGGTGGCCGCTGCCGTCGGTGGTGCCGACGGCATTCGCCTCGATGGCTTGTTCTCCAACCTCGCCGCTGCAGACCAGCAGGCGGGGGAAGGCGGCCATGCCCACACCACTGCGCAGGTGCGACGCTTTGCCGGGCTGTGCGAGACCCTGCGCGAGTCAGGCAACCTGCCTCGCCATCGCCATCTGGCGAACAGCGCCGCCTTGCTGCATCACCCCGGCAGCTGGAAGGCTTCCTGGTGTACCGGTGTGCGGCCAGGGCTGGCGCTCTATGGTGCATCCCTCACCCGCGGCCGTGATCCGCTGGTCCTCGAGCCGGTGCTCTCCCTGCGGACGGCGGTGGCAGCGGTGCGGGATCTGCCCGGGGGGTATCCTGTCGGTTACGGCCTGCGACACGTCACCTCGGGTCCCAGCCGTATCGCGGCACTGCCGGTGGGGTACCATGATGGTTGGCCACGGGCTCTCAGCGACAGCGCTCAGGTACTGGTTGGCGATCGTCGCGTTCCGGTCGTCGGAGCGATAAGTATGGACCTCACACTGGTGGACGTGACCGCGATTCCCCAGGTGTCCGTTGGAGATGCCGCGGTCCTGATTGGTCCCTGGAGCCGTTGTCCACCCTCGTCTGGCCCAGTCGCTGGGGTTGCTGCTGCTTCAGGTGGGGCTGCAATGGAGAGGATGGCCATCAGTGTCGAGGAGGTGGCGGCCTGGGCGCACTCGATTCCGCACGAGCTGCTCTGCCGCATCGGCGTCCGCGTACCACGCCGCTATCTCGACGGCAATGCCTCGGGGATCATTGACCGAGGGGCGGAGGAGAGCGCATGAAAAAGCTCCTCGAGGCACTCGGCCGGCTGGTCATCGGCTTGACCCGCATCACCAACGGCTTTGCCGAGGAGGCAGGCCGGACGGCCCTCCTGTTGTTGCGGGCAGTGCTCGCTTTGCGCTGTCCTCCCTACTACGTCCGCACCTGGTTCGATCAGATGATAGAGGTGGGCAACCGCTCCCTTCCCGTGGTCCTCGTCACCGCGATCTTCAGCGGCATGGTCTTTGCCCTGCAGACCTGGCAGGGGTTCGAGCGCTTCGGTACCACCGCTTTCGTGGGCCAGGTGGTGGCTCTGGCGATCACCCGCGAGATGGTTCCGGTGCTCGCCGCCTTGATGGTATCGGGCAGGGCTGGCTCGGCGATGGCGGCGGAGATCGGCACCATGGTGGTGACCGAGCAGGTCGATGCGCTCCGCACCATGGCCACCGATCCGGTGAGGTACCTGGTGGTGCCGCGCATTGTAGCCACCGCCATCATGTTGCCGATACTGGTGGTGATCGGCGACCTCGTGGGGATCTTCGGCGGCTATTTGGTGGCCGTCAAGTTGCTCGGCGCCGGCAGCAACACCTATTGGCGGGGCACCTGGAGTGTGCTCACCATGAGCGACATCAGCAGCGGCTTGATCAAGGCGGCGGTCTTCGGCTTGCTCATCGCCCTGTTCGGCTGCGTCAGGGGCTTCAACACCCGTGGCGGAGCTCAGGGCGTTGGTCGCGCCACCACCGGCGCCGTGGTCAGCGGCAGCATGGCCATTCTCATCTCCAACTTCTTTCTCACCAAGTTGCTGTTGCAATGAAGGAGCGGACGGATGGAGTGATGGACAACGGTGACATCATCAGCGTGGAGGGGCTGCACAAGGCCTTCGGCGATCATCTCGTTCTTCAAGGTGTCGATCTGACCATCGAACGGGGCGAGTCGATGGTCGTGATTGGCTGCAGCGGCACCGGCAAGAGCGTGCTGATCAAGCACATCATCGGCCTGCTACAGCCCGATCAGGGCCAGGTCGTCGTCGACGGTCAGGTGGTCTCGGAGCTCAATCGTGGCGAGCTCAACGACCTGCGCCGGAGAATGGGGATGCTGTTCCAGTATGCGGCGCTGTTCGATTCGATGACCATCGAGCAGAACGTCGCCTTCGCCTTACGACAACATACGACGATGTCCGACGAGGAGGTTGGCGACCGCGTGCAGGAAGTGCTCGGCTGGGTGGGCCTCAAGGGGGTCGAGGGACAATGGCCGAATGAGCTGTCGGGAGGCATGAAGAAGCGCGCCGGCCTGGCGCGCGCCATCGCCCTGGGTCCCGAGATCATCCTCTATGACGAGCCCACAACCGGCCTCGACCCGATTCTTGCCGACCAGATCAACGAGCTGATCATCGACATGCGAGAGCGGCTCAACGTAACCTCGGTGTCGATCACACACGACATGGTCTCGGCCTACAAGATCGCTGACCGAATTGCCATGCTTTACGGGGGCCGTATCGAGGAGGTGGGGACCCCGGTAGAGATTCAGCACAGTAACAACCCGGTGGTGCAGCAATTCATCCACGGCCGCGCTGAAGGTCCGATCACCGGTTAGGAGCCTAGAGGTCCGCAAACCGTGAGGAATGAGCCATGAGCACGGAGCTTAAGGTTGGCGTAGTGGTCTTGATCGCCATTGGCGTTTTCGCCTTTTTCATCATTCGCATCCAAGAAACGGGGATGTTCAAGGCCGGCGAGGGCTATCAGGTACGGGCGCAGTTCAACAGCATTGCCGGCCTGGCCGACGATGCCCCGGTGCGCCTGGCTGGCGTGCAGGTGGGCAATGTGGTGAGGATCGAGCTCACCGACGATGGGCGCGCCGAGGTGACCATGGTGCTCGACCCGAAGATCCAGTTGCACCAGGACGCCGCCGCGTCGGTGGCTTCGCTGGGGTTGCTGGGAGAAAAGTACCTGCAGGTTACCGCCGGATCGCTGCAGGCGCCCATCGTCCCCAGGGGCGGGCTGATCCAGGGCGGCACGCCGGTGTCGCTCGACCAGATGGTGGCGGTGTTGAACGGCATCGCCGGCGATGTACAGCAGACTACCCAGTCGCTCAGCAACGTCTTCGGAACGGAGGCGGGTCAGACGCGGATGGAGCGCATCCTCCAGAACCTCGAAGACTTCAGCGCCGACCTCGGGTCGCTGGTCGATACCAACCAGCAGGCTGTTGGGGCAACGCTCGATAACGTCCAAAGCATGACCGGCGGGCTGAAGGATTCGCTCCCGCCGCTGGTGGCACAATTGCAGTCGCTGGTGCAGGAGCTGTCGAACTTCGTCGAATCCAACGAGAGCCCGATTGCCAAATCGGCTGCCAATCTGGAGGGATTCACGGACAGCCTGGGACGCTCGTCGGCGGAGCTCGAGGAGATCATGAGCAAGGTCAACCGCGGCGACGGCACCATTTCACGGCTGATCAACGAGCCTAATACCATCAACAAGGCCAATGCCGCTCTCGACCGCATCGACGATTCTTTGAACTCCTTCGACACCTTCTTCAACCGTGTCGGTCAAACTCAGTTCACCTTCAGCTTGCGCTCGGAGTTCTACGAGGAAACCGATGATGCCAAGAACTACTTCGGCGTGCGCATGGGGTTGGGGCCGGGTGGTAATCGGGGATTCATTTTCCAGGCCGTCGACGATAACGTCGGCACCTTCGATGTCACCAAGATCACCACCGAGAAGTTTGGCTCTCGGGGCGAGCTGCTCGACCGCCAGCTCGAGCGCCGCAGTGTTCTCGATGAAGGTTTTCTCTTCTCGGCGCTGCTGGCGCAACGGAGCGGCCACTGGCAGTTGCGCGGCGGCTTGCTGGAAAGTGAAGCGGGCGGAGGTGTCGACTACTTCGCCGGCAGGAACGATCTGTGGCGCCTTACCTTCGAGGCCTGGGACTTCGGCCGTGACGATAATCCCCACCTCAAACTGCGGGGTCAGTACCGGGTCTTCGATCGTCTCTTCGTGACCGGAGGATGGGACGACCTGGCCTCGGACGCGCACCGGCAGTTCTTCATCGGTGGCGGCTATTCGTTCAGGAGATAGACGTTGCCCGGGCCGGTGCTGATCTTCGGTGGCCTCGGGCAGGTCGGTCAGGCGCTGCTTGCCGCCCGAGGCGTGGCCGAGGCGCATGCCCTCGGGCGCGAGCAGGTGGATATCAGCGATGCCGCTGCGGTGGTCGCCATCGTTGATGAGCTACGGCCTTCGGCGGTCGTCAATTGCGCCGTCTTTCAGCCGGTCGACCTGTGTGAACAGCAACCGCAATCGGCCTTTGCCGTCAATGCCATCGCTGCCGGCGGCGTTGCGAATGTATGTGCCGAACGCTCCATCCCTTTGCTACACCTGTCCACCGATTACGTCTTCGGCGGCGACCAACATACGCCCTATGCGGAGGACGACCGTCCTCGACCGTTGAGCGCCTACGCCGTCTCCAAGCTGGCCGGCGAGCAGTTGGTGCTGGCTGCCTCGCCGGCGCACAGGGTGGTGCGCACATCGGCGGTCTTCGGGCGCGCCGCCGAGGGCCACGGCACCCTGCCGTTCGCCGTTCGCATGTTGGCCCGAGCCCGGAGTGGCGAGCCGACCAAGGTGGTCGACGATCAGATCGTCAGCCCCACATACGCGCCGCACCTGGCGCAATGCGTCTGGCAACTGCTGTGGGGAGAGGAGACAGGGGTCTTTCACGTCGCCGGCGGCGGCGAATGTTCTTGGTACGAGCTGGCCCGAAGGGTCTTCGAGTGGGCAGGCAGGTCGGAGCTGCTGGCGGCAACGTCGACGGCGGAGTTCGGGGCGCCGGCGCGGCGCCCGGCTTATTCAGCCCTCGACAACAGACGGCTGCGGCAGCTCGGCCTCGATGGCCTGCCGAGCTGGGAAGAGGGGTTGGCGACCTATCTGGACACCATGAGGGAATCGGCATCCTCCTAAGCCTGCATTTCTCAACGGGTCGTGAAGCGAGCGGGCGCAAGGGCCGTGAGGACA
>JBHHYG010000140.1:0-8886 GCA_046757445.1 Acidobacteriota bacterium | reverse complement strand
GGTAGCGGGCGGCCAGAATGGCGTTGTAGCGGGTGGGGAAAAGCGACATTTCGCGCCAGTGGTAGGCGCTGAACCGCTCGTACTTGTCGAACGCGATCTCTCGTGCTTGATCGGTTTCTTGCATTACTGCTGGATCAGTTCCTGGAAGAGGGCTTCCGTCTGCTCTACGATCCTGGCCCACGAATATTTCTCCAAGAAATAGCCTCGATGCTTCGTCGCATTCAGGCGGAATTGATTCTCTTCGAGAACTTCCCTGATGTTCATCGCAAAACGCTCGACATCCTCGAAGGGATGCAGCAATCCAATGCCGAAGCGAGGGACGATGTCCTGCATGATACCGACAGGTGTGCCGAGCAAGGGGCAACCGCTGGCCACTGCTTCGATCGCTACCATCCCGAACTGTTCGTATTGTGAGGGGAACACGACAGCATCGGCCATCTGATAGTAACGTGCCTTTTCTACCTCGTCGTGGATCACGCCTGTCATGGTCACGGCTCGCTCGAGCCTTAACTCCAGTCGCCGACGACAAAACGCTTCCTTCTCGTTCGCCACCAACTCCCCCATCATGACCAGTCTTACGGCCAGCCCCCGATCCCGCGCCCGTTTCACTGCCTCGAGGACACGAAAGGACCCCTTCGTGGAGATGATACGACCGACGAAGAGCAACACTTTCTCTTCTTCTGATTCGCAGGTACGAGTTCTCAGGCTCGTTACATCGTAGTCACGGCGGAAGGCAGCCGCATCGACTCCGAATGGGATGATGCTGTGGGCTGGGAGGGTGAATCCCCGCGATTGAACGAGATCTTTCTCGCGCCGTGACTGAAGGATCACGTGGTCCGCTCCCCTGACGATCTGACGGCCCACCAACCGGTCGAACCAGGCCCGTTGCCACGATTCAGGATTGCGCGTGAAAACGACCGTTGAGACGTACTTGCTCCCAGACAACCTGGAAACCAAGTGACCCAGCAGGGCAGGGGAAAAATAGTAACCAACAGAATGAACGAGATCTGACTGCCATAGGCGGTTCAACTGCGCCGGGCTCAGCAACCCGGGCATAAAATAGAAGGGGATGTGCTTGGCCAAGCGGGGATTGAACCTATAGATGCGCAACGCAGAATCGATCGTTTCCCGGGCAGGGCTGTCGACAGGAACCTTGGAGGTAAACACTTGTACCTTGTGGCCCCGACCGACCAGGAACTCGGCCAGTTTCCATGTGTAGGTGCACAAACCCCCTACGGCCGGCCAGAACTTGTGGCAAAGCAGTGCGATCTTCATGGGTGCGGCGGAGATGCCTCCTCCCGGCCGCTTCCAGGCAGTTGTGCTGGCATTGTCCGCATTGCGGTCAGGTCCTCGGAGTCAGCCAACCTAGAATCCATCTCTGTCCGGGCAGCTGAGCGCGACACAACAGCTCGGTCTCATCCGCTCCCAGGATGTCCATCAGGCGCAGGCACAAGCCGAACACCGCGATCCCTAACAGGGTCAGGGTCAACGCCTCGCCCACCGAGCTCCTCCAGAATGCTTTTGCGGTCAGCAACACTGCTCCCATGATCAGGCTCGCGGCCCCCACCCGGGCAGCAAAAGGCCAAGGGTAGTGAAACCTGTAGGCGCGGCGGCACACGAGGTATGCGCTCGCGGATACTGCCAACCTGGCCCCACCGAAGACAGCTGCTGCGGCCAACAGTCCGCCCCGCGCCGCAGCGATCAAGAAGCAGGGGGCGGCCAAGACCAGGATGGCTTGTGATCCGGCCATCGCCCAATAACGTTCATCGATCCACAGCACGATCATGGCGAGGTTGAAGGCCGTCTCGGCGAACAGCAGGGCCACCAGCAGCCGCGCGATGGGTACAGCTGGCAGGAACTGGCTCCCGTAGAGCAGCGGCAGATAATCGTCTGCCATGACGACGAGGCCTACCGCGGACGGCAGCAACAGGACAATCTGGGCCTTGCTGACGGCCGCAAAGGCCCGCTGAAGCTGAGACAGATCGCCACGTTCCCGCAGTCGCGCGAACAGCGGCCGATACACTCCCCTGAAGGGGGAAACCACCAGCACGACCGCCATGAGTGCCAGTTTGAATCCTGTTGCGAACAGAGCAACCTGCTCGACCCCGAGGAGCGCCGCCAATGCCGGGCTGGCGAAGCCCATGCCGGCGAAATAGAGAGACAGCTCGTACAAATACGTAAAGCCTGTGAAGCGCGCGAAGTGGACAGCTTCCATAGACCTCGGGACATTGGGCTCCACCTCTGGGGCCGTGAGATGCTCCGGGCTGCCGAGTCGGTGAATGGTCCGTCGAGCGGAGCCGCTCCCGATCAGGGCGAGCAGCGCTGAACTAACCGCCAGGGCGCCGAGCACACCTCCGATTCCGTAGCCGAGCAGCAGCACGAGGCCAACTAGCGAGAAATCCAAAACCGCCTGTGCGAGGGTGATCAGGTTGGCCGTCAGCTGAGCGAAGAACGCGTTCAGGGTCTTGATTGCCAGCTCCAGGAGTGCACGCGCGATCACCAGCGCGGTGAGCAGGCGCAAGTAGACGAGACCTGCATGGCCGAGGCCGAGCCACCGGGATAATTCCCCGGCGAAAAGGTTCAGCAGTACCAGCGCTAACGCCAACGGCAACATTCGCAACAGCGAGGCGCGGGCGAGGAAGGAGGAGATGGCCGACGGCCCTGATCTTGCCTCTATCTCAGGCAGGAGCTTGGTCATGCTAGTGGGGATTCCCAAGCTCGAGTAGGAGAGTAGAGAAGCCGACAACCCCAGCACGACGTCGTAGGCGCCAGACAAGGTACCGAAGGTGCGCCGGATGATGATAGAAAAGGCCAAGTTCATCACTGAAATCAAGGGCAACAAGAGCGCGTTCCAGAAAGCAGCCCTTGATGCTCGTTGGATCAGTGAAGGGAAACCAGGGCTGTCTCCGGCCGGCACTGAGCCAGGCGGAACAGAGCCCTGTGGCCGATCGGACAAGAACCCCTCGCTCCCCGGCGCTCCGTCGGGAGAGTGGCTATCGGCCATTCAGCATCCTCGACTGAGCGACTGCGCCGGAGAATGGACGGTAAATGACCGTCACGGTGATCTCCGGCGGGTGAGGATCGTTCGTGGATCGGAACAGGTCCCGCGACTGCCCGTCCGCGTAGATGCGCGCCTATCCGCTCCCGCAGCAGGAGGGCGTTGAGAAATGCGGGCTAGCAGGCTGCTCGGTTCGAGGTGGCGTGGCGGCCAACGGGTAGCGAGGGCACGCTGACCTCGCGGCGGCGGCTGAGCGCGGGGCGGCCGGATTCCAGATTGAGCTGAGTGAGGGGCTTGTTGAAGGCGATGGCAATGCGCTCGGGCACGCCGCCGAGCGACTCTGTGCGCACCACCTGCCCTCCGACCGATGAGGGGCTCAAGGTAGCCCCGGCAGGAATGGTGGGAAAGCGAACGTTCACCTGGGTGCCGTTGGGGACGGCCAGGCCGATGGCGCAGCTCACGCCGCCCGAAGAAATGTTCTTGACCATGCCGCGGGTCAGCAACACCGCCGGCTTGTCGCCGCCCACCTGAAGCCGCAGCTCCACCGCCAGCCCACCTGAAATAGATTGCCGCGGGTAGTAGCGTCGGTCTACGACGGCGGGGCTGGTTGAGTACATCGCGGCACGCATCTCCGTAAGCACGTGAGGCTTTCCTGCGCCTCCCCGGAAGCTGTTCACATCTTGATAACGAGAAGGCGCCGTTTCTTACGGTAACGGCTAGCCTGAGCTTCTCAGCGGTTTTCGTCGCGAGGGCATGGGAAAGAGTGCGGGCTAGGCCCGCTGGCAGTCTGCGGGCGGAGAGATGCCGCTCAAGCTCAGGAATTGTAGTAGCCAGTGTAACTGCGGATCTGTTCCACCGGCACGACACGGCGGAGTTCCTCGAGCGTGGTGATGCCCTGGTAGACCTTGCGGAGAGCGTCTTCGACCAAGGGGGTCAGGCCGTTGCCATCGGCGCTCTCCCGGATTCTCGCCTCGTCCGCCCTAGCAGCGATGACCTGTCGAGTGGCGCGCTTGACTTCCCAGAACTCGTACAGCCCGACGCGACCCATCAGGCCCTTGCCGTGACAGGTCGAACAGCCGGTGCCGTGCACGAAGTGGGCTTCGGGGGGGATTTCTCCCTCGGGGAAAAACTCTCTCATCAGAATCGAGTCTGGCTGGTAAGGCTTGCGGCAGTCAGGACAATTGCGGCGCGCAAGGCGCTGTTGCATGACGCACAGCAAAGCGTCGGCGATGGAAGAAGAATCGACCTCAAAGTCGCGTAACCGCTGCACCACCGCGATGGCATCGTTGGTGTGAAGTGTGCTGAAAACGAGATGACCGGTCATGGCAGCGCGTAGACACGACTCGGCGGTCTCGTCGTCGCGAATCTCGCCCACCAGAATGATGTCGGGGTCCTTGCGCAGGAAACGCCGCGTGTACTCGGCGAAAGTGTTTCCGATAAAACTGTTGACCTGGTACTGGGTAACCCCATCGAGGTGGTATTCCACGGGATCCTCGGCGGTGACGATCTTTTTGTCGCCGCGGTTCAGGTGAGCGAGCGTGGAGTACAACATGGTCGTCTTGCCGCTGCCTGTGGGGCCGGTGATGAGAATGAGACCCTGTGGGTTCTTGACCAGCGACTCGTAGCGTGCCTGGACCGCCGGTGTCAGTCCGAGTCCGCCCAGGTCAATCAGGTTTCGCGAGCGGTCGAGAACACGGATGACCGCGTCTTCCCCTGACTGTGTGGCGTGGACGTTGATTCGGAAATCGATGTTTCGATCCTGCCCGATGCGCATCTTGAAGACGCCGTCCTGGGCACGCCGTCGCTCGGCGATGTTGAGGCCCGAGTCGATCTTCAACACCGAGATGATCTTCTGGATGTTGGCCTTGTTGAGGGGCGTGGTGCGCTCGTGCAAGATGCCGTCGATGCGGAACCGCACCTGTGTACGGTTCTCCAAGTTCTCGATGTGGATGTCGCTGGCACCCTCGGTGACGGCCTCGTAGAGGAGCTTGTTGACGATACGCCGCATCTTGGGCAGTTCCTCGGTGATTGCCAGATCGTGGCGGTCGAGCTCCTCCTCCCAATCGGTCTCGGCCTCGATTTCCAGGTCCTCGGTCACTACCTCCATCTGGCGGTGGAAATTGAAGCAATAGCTGATGTTTTCCTTGAGCTTGCTGGGAGCGGCCAGGACCAACTTCAGCGCCTGGCCCTGGTTCTCGGCAACGCTCTCGAGCATGTCCCTGACCTGAATGTTGGTAGGGTCGGCGATGGCTACCTCGAGGGTCCCCTCGTCATGGTTGAGCTTGAGGGGCAAAACGAGGTTGCGCTCGGCGAACCTCTCCGAAATCAGATAACTGAGCTGATAATCGACATCCTGCTGCTCCATGCGCCGGTACTCCATGCCCAGCTTCTCGGCCAAGATGGGGTAGAGGGCATCCTCGCTGATGTAGTCGTTCTCGATCAGCAGCTGGCCCAGCTTCTGCCGTGATTCCTTCTGTGCTGCCAGGCACCTATCGAGCTGCTCACGGCTGACCAGCCCTCTGGAGATGAGAATCTCGCCGAGCCACATTTGCCGAAGTTCGTAGCTTTGGCGAACACGGTAGCAGTGACTCATCGCCTCGGCTAGCTCACTAGGGCCGACGGTAATCGTGTAGGGCTTCAAGCCCGTGGCTTCGGTGAGTTGTTCCAGCTTTTTCTTGTCTAAGTGGTCGGAGGTGGCCAGCACCAGGGCTTCGCCAATGCGGCGAATTGGCAAGACGTTGTAGCGGCGAGCGAGCGCTTCAGGAACGCATTGCAGTACCTCTTGTTCGACCGCTAGAATCGGCTGGATGGAGGGGTTGTTCTCTCGCATTTGTTGCGCCAGCGCCTGGCCTAGTTGCTCGCTGGTCAGTAGCCCCATATCGATGAGGATCTCGCCTAGACCCTTGGGCTTGCTGCGCAGCTTGTTGTCGTCGTAGAGAGCGCGCAGGGTGGCCGTGACATTGGCGACTCGCGAAGGGATGAACTTCACCGGCATACCCGTCTCGCGGCTGAGCTCTTGGAGTTGCGCCTCGCGCAGCGGCCTCTCGGCAGCCACGAGCAGTGACTCGCCGACCCGTTGGAGCGGGAGGACTTCGAACTCTCTGGCCGCTTCCGGAGGGAGAACTGCGAGCAGCGAGTTCTCGATATGCACGGTGAGGCGGACATCGACGGAGTCCATTCCGACGTCGTGGGCATCCGGCTCCTCGCCGCCGACTCCTTCCTCGACGGTTTCCGTGCCTGTTGCCTCGATCTCGCTTCCACCGTCTGTGCCTGGAACCTGGCGATCTGTGTCGGTGTCGCCCGCCACGGCCGCTCTGGCCCCATCGATCTCGCCCTGTGGCTGCTCGTCGGCAGCACCTTCCAGATCGGGGGCGAGGGGACGCTTCACCGGCCGCTGCAAAGGCACAACGCTGCCTTCCCGGGACGGCCGCGAGACAAGATCAGCCTTATCGGCAGCTAGCTGTCGGGCTCCGGCCTGGACCTGAGCGGCGGTCTTGGGGCCGAGTCCCGGCACTGCTCTGAGCTCTTCGAGGGGTGCCGCGAGCAAATCTTGCAGCGACCGATAGCCGGCGTTGATCAGCATCTGGGCCTTAGAACGCCCGACCCCGGGAATCGACAGCAGCGTCAGCTCCCCACTCTGTCTTTCCGACACCTCACCGGTGCGCTGCCGATGCTGGTCCTTGGGAATGAATCTCTTCACAACACGCCTCGAGCGTTTCCTTCCTTAGACGCCGGCATTTTACCCCGGATGGACGGCAAGATTCGAACCCTCCGTGAAACTAGCCCAAGGACGGCCTTTCGTGATTGACTTGACCGCCGCGAAGCCCGTACGCTTTGAGTTCCAGGGGGTGACCTGAGCGGTTGTTCCTTTCCCCGGATTCGTGTGGTTGCCGGAGGTCGTGGTCATGCTGGAAGATCTCAAGAAGCGCCTGGGCAACGCCCGCCCCGAGTACGTTATCGTCTTCCTGCTGATCGCCATCCTCGGCCTGCTCAATGTGCTGAGTTTCCAGCAGCGGGCGTTCCTGAACTTCTACTTCCTGCCCGTGGTGTTGGCCGGCTATCTGCTCGGCAGGGCCGGCGGCGTGATGGCGGCGGTGGCAGCCATCTCGATCGTCGTTTGGTTCGCCCTCTTGCGGGGGGATGTTCTGGCCGGCGGCGAGCGCGCCCTCGACCGCTGGGTGGATATCGCCCTATGGGGAGGGTTTCCCATCCTCACGGGCGGGGCGATCGGCCACCTGTACGAGGCCAGGGATATTGCCTACAAGGATCTGAAGCAAGCCTACTCGGGCGTACTGGAGATCCTCGTCAAGTTCATCGATACCGCCGATCGCTACACCGAGGCTCACTCCGTGCGGGTATCGATCCTGGCCACGGAGATTGCCCGCCAGATGAGCCTGCCGGAGACAGATGTCGAGGACGTCAGAGTGGCGGCGCTACTGCACGACGTCGGTAAGCTGGACGTCAGCATCGATGTGATCCGCAAGGCTGGCAAGCTGGATGACGATGAATGGGCGCAGCTCAAGAAGCACCCTGAGCACGGCGCCAACATGGTGCAGAGCGTCGGTGGCATGCTGAGCAACGCCGTGCCCATCATTCTTTTCCACCACGAGCAGTATTCCGGCGAGGGGTACTACAAGCGCAAGGGAGAGCAAATTCCGCTCGGATCACGCATCATCGCCGTCGCTGACGCCTACGATGCCATGACCACCGACCGCCCCTACCAGAAGGCGCGCCAGACCTGGGAGGCACTGGAGATCATCAAGAACGGTGCCGGCGGCCACTTCGACCCCAAAGTGGTCGAAGCCTTCTCCGAGGTGATGCGCCGACGTCCGGCTGGCGTGCAGCGGGTCGCTGCCGAGCACACCAAGCTGCACTAGCCGGCCAGGGTTACACCACGGCCTGCTGCCACTAATGACGCGCCAGCTGAGCCAGCCGCTCGGCGATCATCTGGGCGGCCTCTGGTCGTGCCAGGGCCCGCGCCCGTTCGGACATATGCTGGAGCTGCCCGGGCTCTTGCAGCAACTGCACCAGCGTACCGGAGAGACGCGCCCCCGATAGCTCGCTCTGCAGGATGACCGCGGCAGCGCCCGCCCGTCGCATCGCCGCGGCGTTGTGCTGTTGGTGGCCTCCTGCGGCCGGCAACGGAATCAGCACCGACGGTCGTCCGGCGGCAGCCAGCTCGGCGCAGGTCGTGGCCCCCGCTCGAGAAACCACCATGTTGCAGTCTGCGTACTCGCTCTCCATGTTCCGCAGGTAGGGCTCGACTCTGGCGGCAAACGCTTCCTTCTGGTAGGCGGCCCGCACCATCTCCAGATCGGCCTTCCCCGTCTGGTGGGTCATATGGAGTCGTTGTCGCTGGTCCCGGAGGTAGGGCAACGCCTCGACCATGGCACAGTTGAGTGGCGTAGATCCCTGGCTGCCACCGAGCACGAGCAGGCGAACATCACCGTTCGGCAGCTGAGACGCCACCCGCGCGATGCCCTGGCGCACCGGGTTGCCGGAAACGAAAGCCTTGTCACCGAAATGACGACCGGTCTCTTCCCAGGCCACCGCAGCGGCATCCACCAGTCGCGACAGCCAGCGGTTGGCCAGTCCGGGTTTGACGTTGGGCTCCAACAACAGGGTGGGCGCGCCGGCCAGTGATGCCACGGCCAGGAGCGGGCCAGAGAGGTATCCTCCTACGCCCATCACCACATCCGGCCTTGCTCGGCGCAGGAGCCTTGCGGCATCGATCAGCGCCAGGGGCAGGGTGGCGATTCCCTTGAGCTTTCGCATTGGCGAGCCGCCGCGAAGCGGCTCCACCCTCACCAGCTCGACCTGGTAGCCGGCGTCGCCGAGGATCTGTCGCTCCGGGCCACGTCGCGTGGCGGCGAAGATGACCTCCGCCC
>JBHHYG010000139.1:0-8899 GCA_046757445.1 Acidobacteriota bacterium | reverse complement strand
CGCTGGCCGTACTTTGTCTCAACCTGGTGGCCTTCTGGTGGGGGTTACCCCGCGCCGGTGCCTGGCTGTCGGCGATCTTTTACCTATGGGCGAAGCTGTACGCAGTCCTGCTGCCTTCACAGTTTTGGTTGCTGGCCGACGAGCTCTTGGACCCGCGACAGGCAAAACGGCTCTTCGGCCCTGTCGGTGCCGGCGGCATCCTCGGCAGCATCAGCGGCAGTGCCACGGCCGGTTTCCTCGCCCAGCCGCTGGGAACCGGGAACCTCTTGCTGGTTGCCTTGGGAGGCCTGCTGGCAGGGTTGGCGATGCTGCAGGTCATCATCTGGAGGCGCCCGGAGCGGTCCCTGCGGGATCCCGGCCTGACCCCAGGGCTCTCATCCGGCCCCATCGAGGCACATTCTCCCGGTGAGGGTGTCGGAGAGCCGAAGTGGGAGCGGTCAGCAAGGGGCGCGGAGGGCCCGGGCCAAAAGGACCTGGGCGGCAGCCGGCCGCTGCTCATCCTGATCGCGGCACTGCTGACCCTGGCGATCACCGTCCACACAATTATCGACTGGCAGTTCAACAAGGCCGCCGTGGTTCAGATTACAGACCTCGACGCGCGAACTGCTTTCTTCGGACAGTTCTTCACCTTGCTGAATATCATCACCCTGGGCATCCAACTCCTGGCGACCAGCTTCGTGCTGCGCTACCTGGGCATCGGTGTGGCGCTGCTCCTGCTGCCGGCCGCCATGGCGACGGGATCGATAGGAATACTGTTGCACCCCGGGCTGTGGTCGGCAGCACTGGCGCGGGGGGCCGACGATGCATTCCGCTTCTCCATCGATCAATCCGCCCGCGAGCTACTCTTTCTGCCCATCCCCTCGGCGGCGCGGGTGAAGCTGAAGCCGAGTATCGACTTGATGGCCAGCCGCGCCGCAAATGGCATCGGTGGATTGGTGATTCTGGCCGGCGTCTGGCTGCTCGACGATCCGATCTCCGCCTTGAGCCTCTTCTGCCTGACGCTCACTGCCGCCTGGGCTGTGATGGCTCTGCGAGCGCGGAAACGCTACGCCGATACCTTGCAGCACCTGTTGAAGGTCAGGGACGTGGATGTTGCCTATCTGGCCCGGTCGCGCCTGGACGCCGACGCTCGAGCTGCCATCCGCGCAGGATTGGCGAGCGCGGATCCGGCCACCGTGCGGGCGGCGCTGGGCCTTGCTGCGCATACCGATCCAGGCGAGTTCGTCGCCGAGCTTCACCGCATACTGCGCACCTCCGAGAACCCCAATCTGAAGAGCCGGGTGCTACGCCTGTTGACGGAGTCCGGCGACCACGATGCCCTTGACGATGCCCTCAAGAACCTCGACCAGCCCGACAGGGAACTCACCGCCGAGGCACTCGCCTACGCCTGCGCGGCTGGCGGCGCCAAGACCGACTTGCAGATCGACGAATACCTGCGGGGCAAGGACCCTCTACTGGCGGTCGCCGCTGCGGTTTGTCTTCTCGAGCAACCGGACCCTGAGCAACAGCAGAGTGGGGTTCGCATCCTCGAGCGCGCCGCCAGCATCCAGGAGGGAGAGTTGGCCGTGCACGTGCGCATCTCGGTGGCCGACATCATCAGGGCCCGACCGGGGATCGAGGGATTGAGGGAGATCCTGACAGGGCTCCTGGACGACGAAATCCCCGACGTCGTTCGCGCCGCCCTGGCCACCGCGGCCCGCCACCAAGATGTTGTTCTGGTGCGGTCGATTTGCCAGGTCGGGTTGCGAAGGGCCCTGCGAACGTCGGCGCTGCAGACGTTGCTCACTTTCGGGGATAAAGCCGCGGGAGCCCTGACGGGGATTCTTGCCGATCCGCGCAACTCACGGGAACTGCGGCAACTGGCCGCACGAGCGCTCAGTCGCCTCGGCGGCACCGTTGCCGCCGAGGCCCTGAGCGCCGGTCTCTCGGCAGATGATCGCGCCGTCCGCTGGGCGGCTCTCAAGGCCCTCAACCATATGCGGCGGCGTGGCCAACCCGTCGACATCGGCCATCACGGCGAGAAGGCGGTGATCGGCATGGAATGGAAGGAGTACCTATCCCTGCACCGGCTGGCAGCAACTCTTCAGCGGCCGGGCACCGACAGCCCGTCCGCCTTCGTCGCCAAGGTGGTGGAGGAACGACTCGAAGATGCCCAGGAGCGTCTCTTCCGCGCCCTGGCACTGCGGCACCCCACCCAGACCATATTCTTTGCGTACCGTGGCCTGATGACCGGAGACCCGGCCGCACGAGCCAATGCCATCGAGCTGATCGACAGCACTCTCGAAGGCTCGCTTCGACTGCCGCTCGTGCGGCTGCTGGAAGAAGACAACCCGACGCGACGCGGCCGCATCGCTGCCGACGAGCTCGGCCTCACACCGGCCTCGGAAGGAGAAGCACTACGCGAGCTGATCAACCCCGCGGATCCCTGGCTCGCCGCCTGCGCGCTGGCGGCCATGGAATCTACACTGAGCCCCCTACCGAGGGGGCTGCTGCTTGATCTGGCGGCCTGTGACTGCCCGGCCCTGCTCGAGCTTCTCGAAGAACCGACAGGCTAGCTGCGGGACCGTGCTGCGATAAGATTGGAAGGCTGAAGGAGCCGAGAGATGCCAACGAGCACGGTCGAGGATTACCTCAAGTGCATTTACCTGGCGCAACACGAATCGCCCGGCTCGCTGGTGGCTACCGGCTACATTGCCTCCCTCCTGGAAGTCGCCCCCGGAACCGTCACCGCCATGGTCAAGGCACTGGCCGAATCCGGCCTCGTCGACTACGAGCCGTACAACGGGGTGCAGCTGAGCGACGCCGGTGAAAAGCTCGCCGCTCACGTTCTGAGGAGGCATCGATTGGTGGAGCTCTTTCTGGTGCAGATCATGGGCATCGATTGGAGTGATGTCCATGGAGAGGCCGAGCGCCTCGAGCACGCCGTTTCTGATTCTCTGATCGAGCGAATGGACGAGATGCTCGGCAAGCCGGAGGTCGACCCACACGGTGATCCGATCCCCAGCGTCAGTGGGCTGGTACAGGAGATCCACTACCCCAACCTGGTGAACTGCCAGCTGGATGAGTCGCTCAAAGTCGTGCGGGTGACCGACCAGGGGAAGGACTTCCTGCGTCTGGTCCAACGCTACGGGCTGATGCCGGGCAAGGCGCTTCGGGTGATGTCTCGCGACCCGCAGGCGGACACGGTCAGCCTGCGCCCCGAGGAGGGCGGCAGCGTGGACCTCGGCTTTCGCGCCGCCGCGAAGATCCTGGTCTCGCCCTAACCCGCATTTCTCATCGGTCTCCTGCTGCGGGCGCGGTCAGGCCCGCGCCCGCGGCTCTCAACTCGGCGGCGGAGAAGCTCCCAGCCCTGCCGCAGCCTCCTGGTCCAGGTACCAGGTGAGCTTCCCTTCCCTTGGCTGCACCATGGCGGCAGGTAGACTTTCGGCGGTACGCTCCCTGGCGCGTGCGCGTGAAGATGCCGAGGACTCGAGAGCCGCAGCAACGGCCGCCGCCTTGTTTCTGCCGGCAGCCAGGAACAGCACCTCCCGCGCTGCATTCAAGACCGGCAGGGTGAGGGTCAGACGCCAACTGCAGCGCCCCGCTTCGTCATCGGTGATCTCCACTGCCGCCACCCATCGCCGGCGCTCGCGAAGCACCGCTGAGCCGGGGAACAGCGAGGCAGTGTGTCCGTCGGCGCCGATCCCCAGCAGGATCAGGTCGAAGCGTGGCGGATCTTCTGCCGAGACAGCCAGACAGCCGCGCAGTGTCTCGCCGTACCGTCGGGCCGCTTCGTGTGGATCCCCCACATCGGTGGGCATCGGATGTACCTGCTCCCTCTGCAGGGGCATTCGATCGATCATCTCCCGACGGGCCATGCCGTAGTTGCTGCCGGCGTTGTCGGGTGCAACCCAGCGCTCGTCACCCCAGAAGAGGTGCCAGCGTTCCCAGGCGATCGAGCCGGCGTACGGCAACGAGGCCAGACGCCTGTAGACTCCTAGTGGCGTCGAGCCGCCGCTCAGCGCAACGACGAACCGGGCTCGGGCCGTGATCGCCGCCGCCGCCGCTCTGGCAACATGCCCGGTAGCGCTTTCGCAAAGTTCTTCATAGGAGCGCTCGACGTACACCTGCGGACCGCGGGCCTGTCCTCTTTCCATCTCCCGGTTACAGGTGTCCCGAGGGCACATGCCAGCGGCGACCGTCCCGTTCCAGCAGGCCATCAGCCTGCTCAGGCCCCCAGCTACCCGGCTCGTACCCGGCGAGATGGCGCGGAGTAGCACCCTCCCACGCCTTCAGTAGCGGCTCGACCACCTGCCACGCGAGCTCGACGCTGTCGGAGCGCGTAAAAAGCGCCGAGTCACCGAGAAGGCAATCGTGCAGGAGCCAGACGTAGGCGTCGGCGAGCCGTTGCTGAGGAAAGGTGCCCTCATAATGAAAGTGCATGTTGACCGGTTGCAGCTGTACCTCCGGACCAGGCTGCTTGGCCTGGAATCGCAGATGGATTCCCTCGTCGGGCTGCAGGCGCAGCCGCAGGAGATTGGGACGCAGCCGGTCGGTGGGTGTACGCTCGAACAGCAGGTGAGGGGGTTGATGGAATTCGACCGCGATCTCGCTGACCTTGCCGGCAAGACGCTTACCCGAGCGCAGATAGAACGGCACCCCCTGCCAGCGCCAGTTATCGATCTCGAAGCGCACGGCGGCATAGGTTTCGGTGACCGAGTCCGCCGCCACATGATCCTCCTGCCGGTAGCCGAGCACTGGCTCGCTGTCGATGGCGCCTGGACCGTACTGACCCCGTACGGCGACGCGCTCGATGCTTCTTGCCTCCAGCGGCCTGATGGCACGCAGCACCTTGGATTTCTCGTCCCGCACGGCTTGCGCCGAGAAGTCCACCGGCGGCTCCATCGCCGTCATCGCCAGCAGCTGCAACAGGTGGTTCTGCAGCATGTCGCGCACCAGACCGGCGCGCTCGTAATACCCTCCCCGTCCTTCCATGCCGAGGTCCTCAGCCACCGTGATCTGCACGTTGTCGATGTAGCTGCGGTTCCACACCGGCTCGAAGATGGAGTTGGCGAAGCGGAAGACGAGAATGTTCTGCACGGTTTCCTTGCCGAGGAAGTGGTCGACACGGAAGATGTTGTCCTCTTCGAACAACTCACCGAGACGGGCGTTGAGAGCTGCGGCGCTCTGTCGATCTCGTCCGAAGGGTTTCTCGACGACGATGCGGTCTCGTTCGGCCCCATCACCAGCGAGCCCGGCGGCGCTCAGTCCGTCGGAGATCTCGTCATAGAAATCGGGTGGTGCCGAAAGGTAGTAAATGCGTACCGGCCTGGGAGAAGCAGCGGCCATCTCCATGCCTTCTTCGACCCTGTGCAGGCAATTCGCCAGCGAGGTGTAGGTCCGCGGGTCTTCGAAGTTGCCGGGGCTGAAGAAGAAAGAACTCTCGAGCTGTTGCCAGCAACCGCTGTCGGCGATCGGGCCATGAAACTCCTCCACCGCGCCACGCATCCGCTCTCGAAAGGAGGCATCGTCCCACTGCCGCCGCGCCACGCCGATGGCGGCAAAGGGATGCGGAAGCAGCCCCTCGAGGCAGAGCCGGTAGAGCGCCGGCACCAGCTTGCGCCGCACCAGGTCGCCACTGGCGCCGAAGAGCACCAGGATGCAGGGATCGGGGACTTGCTCCTTGGCACTGCCCCGCAGGATGCTACCGAGGCTCGCCGCTTTCGCCTGCACCTTTCTATCCTCCCTCCGCAGGTGCGCACGCAGGACGACCCATGCCGGCACACCCTTCCAGCGCCTCACCGAGAGCATTCATCAACACATGGAGGCCACCCTGGACGTCGGCGCCGAGATGAACCCGCAGCACCTTCCGATCTCGATCCTGCAGCGCCTGCAGGTCACCCATCGCCTGGGCGCGCGCCAGGGTGCCGAAGCTGTAGCTCCGGCCCGGGCAATCGAGGTCGCGGGCATCATCGGCGGTCAGCTGTAGAAACAGCCCATAATCGGAGCCTCCCTTGTGGAGCTGCCCGGTGGAGTGCAGGAAGCGCGGTCCCCAACCAAAGGTGGTGGCAATGCCGCGGGCGTCCCTGATCTGCCAGCGTGCCTGGCGCAAAGTCTCTTCAGTCCGATCGTCGGGGGCCAGAAAGGCTTGTATGGCCAGGTAGGCGGGCACCGAAGCGCGGCCAAGGTGAGCCCGTAGCCAGCCGGCCAGATCGGCGCCGCTGTCGAGCCGCTCGGCCAGTTGGATGTCGCGATCGAGGTCCGCGTACAGCGCCACGCCATCCTGCAGAAGAGCCGGCTCCAGCTCCGGAAGTGCGCCCGAGCGCCGGGTTACCTCCAGTAGCTCGGCCGTGCGGTCCTTGCTCTCCTGGACGTTGGGCTCGTCGAAGGGATTGATCCCCATCAGAGCCCCGGCTACCGCCACCGCCACTTCCCAGCGAAAGAACTCCTCGCCGAGATCGTACGGATCCGCCAGCGTCAGCTGCACCAGCGGATGACCGGCTGCAGCGAGCTCTTCCAGGCGCCCCGCAGCCATCGGGTCCTCATCGTCGGCGAAACGCAAGTAGACAAACTGACGGTCATCACCGTAGGCATCGGCTTCACCGAGAGGCTCACCGTGGACCGGCACCAGCCCGCGAGCCTGCTTGCCGGTGCTCTCGGCGATGAGCTGCTCGACCCATTCACCGAAGGCCGCCAGTCTGGCGGAGGTCACGAAGGTGACCTTGTCGCGCCCCTCCTTGTAGGACTGGTACAGGGCCAGCCCCAGCGAGACCCCGGGATTGTCCGCTGCCGGCACCTCAGGGGCGCAACTCTGAACCATCCGGTAGGCACCATCGAGGAGCCTTTCCACGTCCAAGCCCATGACCGCCATCGGCACCAGGCCGAAGTAGGAGAGGGCCGAGTAACGGCCGCCGATGTCCGGGGGGTTGAGCCACAGGCGGCGGAAGCCGCGCTCGTGTGCCAGCTGCTCGAGGGGGGTTCCGGGATCGGTGACGGCGACGAACCGCTCTCCCGGCCGCGCCAGCATCGGCGTTGCCCGGGCGAAGAAATAGTCGGCCAGCGCGCGGGTCTCGGTCGTTGTTCCTGACTTGCTGGAAACCAGCACCAGGGTGCGGGCAGGATCGAGGCTCTCGGCAACAGCCCGCACGGCCGCCGGAACGGTGCTGTCTAGCACGGTGAATCCCCGCACGCCGAATACCCGGCGGCAAACCTCGGGGCAAAGGCTGCTGCCCCCCATGCCCAGAAGAACCACCTGCTCGACATCAGTCTTCTGGAGCATGGCACCGAACCGGCAGGCTGGTTGGCACTCCTCGAGCATCGCCTCGACGACATCGAGCCACCCGAGACGGTCCCGGATCGTCTCCTGAACCTTCTCGTCCTTGCTCCACAGAAGCGCGTCCTTGGCCCACAAGCGCCGCACGAACTTCTGATCGTCGAGCGCTTCAGCGGTGGCGGCGACCTCAGACGAGGCATTCTTGGCGAGCACTAGCACCTGGGACCGAACACCTTGCTCGAGGATCCGTTCCCGCTCGCGGGCGATGGCCGCCATCAGCTGGTCGAACGGATCGATGAACTTCTGCACTCCTTCATCTTGTAGCTGGCTGGTGACCTGGTTGAAGTCGATGCCGACCTCCGCCAGGTCGACGAGCAATTCCTTGGCCCCTTCTACGTCTTCCTCCAGTGTCGCTCGAACCTCACCGTGGCTGCGGAAGGCGTTGATCGTACTCAGGGGCATAGTGTTGACGGTGTCGGATCCGATCAGCTCCTCGACATAGCGAACATCCCGATACAGGGGGTTCTTGCTGCTGGTGCTGGCCCACAGCAGCCGTTGTACGCGGGCGCCTTGCGACGCCAGCTTCTGCCATCTGTCGCCGCTGAAAATCTGCTTGTAAGCCTGGTAGGCGAGCTTGGCATTGGCGATGGCGATGCTGCCGAGGAGCGACTCGGCCCGGCTGGTGTCCCCACCGCCGGTGCGAATGCGGTCACCGAGCAGGTCGTCTACGAGGACGTCGATGCGGGAGAGAAAAAAAGAAGCCACCGAATGAACCTCGGCAAGGTCGCCGCCGGAGGCGGCGTAGCGCTCGAGGCCGTTGAGGTACGCTGCCGCCACCTTGCGGTAGCCTGCCAGCGAGAAAAGAAGCGTTACGTTGACATTTTGTCCCTCGGCGATCATCGCCTCGACGGCGGCGATCCCCGAAACGGTACCGGGAATCTTGATCAGCACGTTGGCTCGATCGATGCGGGAGAGCAGCCGGTGGCACTCCTCGACAGTGCCCTCGGCGTCGTGTGCCAGGTGCGGCGACACCTCGATCGAGACAAAGCCGTCGACGCCGTCGGTTGCCTCGTAAACCGGCAAGAAGCGCTCCGCCGCCATGCGGATATCCTCGACGGCCAGGGTCTCGTAGACCTCCTCGATGCCCATTCCCTCCCCGACCATTGAGGCCAGAGCCTCGTCGTAGTCATTGCTGCCGGAGATCGCCTTGGCGAAGATGCTCGGGTTGGAGGTCTCGCCGCGTACCCCGTCTTCCCCGATCAGCCGCTCGAGTTCGCCGGAAGTGATGAAACGGCGTCGCAGGTAGTCGACCCAGACGCTCTGGCCCTGTTCTTGCAGTTGAAGCAACGGATTCCCGCGCATCCCTCGATCCCTTCCTAAACTTCTAGCCCAAGCTTCTCAACGGCCCGCGGCTGCGCGAGCGCAATGACACGCGATAGCGCTTGCTCCAGACCGCCGGCCGCACGGCAGTCCGCTCAAAGTCTAGACTGTCGCCTGGCGTCGATCGACCGAGCGGAAGCCCGTCTGTACGCGGTCTCACGGGCAACGGCCCTCGGGGGACTGGCCGAGCGAGCAAAAACGTCCTAGCCTGCATATCTCAACGGCGGTCGTCGCGAGGGGGCGGAGAGGCCTGCGGCTGCAAGGCGC